>JAFEGC010000289.1 GCA_018240265.1 Pseudomonadota bacterium
CCCGCGCCCTGGTAGGCGTAGGTCGCATCGGTGAAGCGATCGCACAGCACCCACTCTCCCGCGGCCAGCGCGGGCTCGATGCGATTGGCCAGGTGCACGGCGCGCGCGGCGAACATCAGCAGCAGCTCCGCCATGGGCGGCAGCGTCTCATCCCGCGGCCGCAACACCAGCTCGCGAATCGACTCCGCCAGCGACGTGCCGCCGGGTTCGCGAGTCACCTGGTGCCTGAGACCGGCGCGTTCGAGCCACTGCGATGCCAGCGTGACATGCGTGCTCTTGCCCACGCCCTCGATGCCTTCGAAGGTGATGAAGCGCGCGCCGTTCATGGCGAGTCCGCCCGCGCGGCGCGGCGCCGCGAGATCGTGAGGTAACGCGCCACCGCACGGCTGTGTTCCTCGTAGGTTTTCGAAAATACGTGACTGCCATCGCCCACGCCCGAGGCGACGAAGTACAACTCGCCGGTCATCTCGGGCTTGGCCGTGGCACGGAGCGAGGCCAAACCCGGCAGGGCAATGGGCGTGGGCGGCAGTCCCGCGCGCGTGTAGGTGTTGTACGGACCGTCGGTGCGCAGGTCGGCGCTGCGGATATCCCCGTCGTAGCGCTCGCCCAGGCCGTAGATGACGGTGGGGTCCGCCTGCAGGCGCATGCCCGTCTGCAGGCGCTGCACGTACACGCCGGCGATGCGGGCGCGCTCGGCGGGGAGCGCGGTCTCCTTTTCAACGATGGACGCCAGGATCAACAACTCCTGCGGCGAACGCAGCGGCAAACTCGGATCGCGTCCGGCCCAAGCCGCCGCCAGTTCCTTCACCAGAGCCGCATGTGCAAGGCCGAGAAGCGCCACGTCGGTGGTGCCGGCGGGAAACTTGTAGGTCTCGGGCAGGAACTGTCCTTCCGCGGGACCGGCCGGCAAGCCCAGGCGCTGAAGCAGATCGGCGGGATTCTCCGGCAGGGTACGGCGCACCTCGGCGCTGTGACGCAGCGCCGCCAACAGGTCGCGCACCTGCCAGCCGTCGACGATGGTGAAGGAATGCAGCAGCACCTGCCCCGCGACCAGTTGCTCCAGTAATTTTTTGGGCGTGGAACCCGGCGCGATCGCGTACTCCCCGGCCTTGATTTGTGAGGCCAACCCCTGCCAGCGCGCGTACAGGCGCCACAGGCGCGGATGTTCCACCACGCCCCGTGTATGCAGGTCAGCGGCCACTTGCTTGATGCGCGCATGCGGCGGGATGGTGTAGACCAGCGGTGCGCTCAGCGCGGCGGGCCGGTCCATGGTGAGTCTCACCCAGTGCACAAACGCGGCGCCCCCCGCCAGCAGCGCAACGAGCACGAGTAGCAGGATAAGGGCGGTGCGCTTCATGAGCGCGGACCTCGTACGAGCGACTGAGCTCGCAGCGCGGGCAGGCGGTGCACGTCACGGCCGCGCAAACGCGGGGCATCTTCAAGCAAAGCCGCGAATTTGCGCCGCAGGTGCGTGGCAATGGCCTGACTGGCCGGATGCAGGCAGCGCGAACCCAGCCGCAGCGCGCCCACCGAGCAGATGCCGATCACCGCATTGGTGAGAAAGACTTCCTCCGCATCCGCGAGCATCGACATGCTGAGCCGTCCCTCCCGAACCGGTATATGGGCGCGCCGTGCCGCGCCGAGAACCCAGCGGCGCATCACGCCGGCCACGCCGGCGTGATCCAGCGCCGGGGTCAGGAGCCGGCCGCGGCGCGCGATGAAGATGTTGCTCATGGTACCGCAAACGATGTCGCCGCGATGATCGCGCATCAGCCCCTCGAGGATGCGCGCGTCGCGCCACTCGCTCCTCGCCAGCACCGAATCCAGCCGATTGAGGGTTTTCAGGCCCACGAGCGCGGCATTTTCCGACACCCGCGTTCGGCACAGGCGCACCCGCACCGCCTCGGTGTGCACAGCGGGCGCCGCGGGCCGCGGCTCGCAAAACACCAGACGATGCGGCCGGCAGGGCCGCGGCGCGCGATAGCCGCGCTCGCCGATGCCGCGCGTCAACACCAGCTTGATCAGCGCATGTGGCCAGCGTCGCGCCGCGCGCTCGAGCTCCGCGCGCAGCCCGCGCGGCGGGGCCGGCAGTCCCAGCCGGCGGCATCCGCGCGCAAGTCTGCGCAGGTGCTCATCGAGCAGCGCAATCCGGTGCTCATACACCCGCATGGTCTCGAACAGTCCATCGCCGTATTGCAGGCCGCGATCGCGCCAACACGGCGCGTGCGCAGGCCGACCGTTGAGCCAAACCCGCATCACGCCGGCTGCAGCGCGCGTATCAAGCCTTCGGCCTTGGCGCGCGTCTCCTCCAGCTCGCGCTCCGGGTCCGAGTCCGCCACGATGCCGGCGCCGGCGCGAAAATCAAGCCGCTTGCCGTTCACGCTCATGGTGCGAATGAGAATGTTGAAATCGGCGCTGCCGTCGATGTTGATGTAGCCCAGCGAACCGGTATAAGCGCCGCGACCCTGCTTCTCCAGCTCGGCGATGATCTGCATGCATCGCACCTTCGGACAGCCGGTGATGGTACCCCCGGGAAACACCGCGCGCAGCACATCGACGACCCCTACACCCGGGCGCAGGCTGCCGCTGACGTTGGAGACGATGTGATGCACGTGCGCGTAGCTCTCCACCATCATGAATTCATCCACGCGCACGCTGCCTCCCACGCAGACCCGGCCCAGATCATTGCGCTCAAGGTCGATGAGCATGACGTGCTCGGCCCGCTCCTTCTCGTTGTCCAGAAGCTGGCGCACCAGCTCGGCATCGGCGCCCGCGGTGGCGCCGCGCGGACGCGTGCCGGCGATGGGACGGGTGCGCACGCGATGACCATCGCTCATCACCAACCGTTCTGGCGAGGAGCTCACCACCGCGAAATCGCCGTATCTCAGTAGCGCGCAAAACGGGCCGGGGTTGGCGCTGCGCAGGCGGCGGTAAACTTGCACCGGATCGAGGGGCCACGGAGCTTGGGCATGCCAGCCGCGCGACAAGTTGGCCTGGTAGATATCGCCGGCGGCGATGTAGTCCAGTGAGCGCTGCACGCGCGCGAGGAATGCCAACGGCTCCTCCTCATGAATGAGGAGTTCGAGCGCGGGCGACGGCAGGGCCTCCCCCGCAACCTGCTCGCAATGCGCCTCGAACCGCTCCAGGAGCGATTCCTGCCCCGGCTCGGCGATCAGCCAGCACTGTCCCGTGTGCCGGTCGCGCACCCAGGCGGCCGGGGCGCGCAGGGCCAGCGCAGCCAGCGCATCGCTGCTGCGGGGGAGCTTCAGCGTCGGCTCGACCTCGGCTGCGATTTCGTACCCCAGGTACACCAGCCATCCGCCGCGGAACGGCAGCGCGGACGGCGCCAAAAACGAGGGAGAAACCGGCGGGATCTGCCGGCACCACGCCCCCAGCGCATCGAGAAAGCCGCCGCCGCTGCGCCAGCCCCGAAGCCTTCCCTCGGCCGGCAAGGCCAGGAACTCGCCATTGGCCATGGGCAGAATATCGAAGCGCGAATCCTGGGTGTCCGCCTCGCTGCCATCGCAGGCGCGTCGCGAGCCGCTTTCGAGAATGCCGGGATAGCGGTCCGGAAAACGCGCAATCAGCCGCAGCGGATCACACTCGGCGGAAAATGAGCGAACCGTTGGTTCCACCGAAACCGAAGGAATTGGACAGCACGCGCTCCAGGGCCATGGGTCTTGCCGTATTGGGCACGTAGTCCAAGTCGCAGCCCTCGCCCGGCTGGTGCAGGTTGATGGTGGGCGGCGCGACCTGATCGC
>JAFEGC010000028.1 GCA_018240265.1 Pseudomonadota bacterium
TCAGGCGCAGAACACCTGCATCTTCTCCACCGAGTTCGCGCTGCGCATGATGGGCGATGTGCAGGCCTGGTTCAGTGAACACAAGGTGCGCAATTTCTATTCGGTGTCGATCTCCGGCTACCACATTGCGGAAGCCGGCGCGAACCCGATCAGCCAGCTGGCATTCACGCTGGCCAACGGTTTCACCATCGTCGAGTACTATCTCGCCCGTGGCATGAAGATCGACGATTTCGCGCCCAACCTGTCGTTCTTCTTCTCCAATGGCATGGACCCCGAGTACGCCGTGATCGGACGGGTGGCGCGGCGCATCTGGTCGCGCGCCATGCGCGACCTGTACCGGGCCAGCCCCCGCAGCCAGATGCTGAAATATCACATCCAGACCTCGGGACGCTCGCTGCACGCGCAGGAAATCCAGTTCAACGACATCCGCACCACGCTCCAGGCGCTGTACGCGCTGTTCGACAACTGCAATTCGCTCCATACCAACGCCTACGATGAGGCACTGACCACGCCCACCGAGGAGAGCGTGCGCCGCGCGGTGGCCATCCAGCTCATCATCAACCGCGAGCTGGGATTGAACATGAACCAGAATCCCTGGTCGGGCTCCTTCCTGATGGAAGCACTCACCGACATGGTCGAGGAGGCGGTGTTCAAGGAGTTCGAATCCCTGTCCGAGCGCGGCGGCGTGCTCGGCGCGATGGAGACCATGTACCAGCGCGGCAAAATCCAGGAGGAAAGCCTGTATTACGAGACCCGCAAACACGACGGCAGCCTGCCGCTCATCGGCGTGAATACCTTCCTCGCACCCGCCGGCACGGTGGAGGAACACAAGCTGGCCGAACTCATCCGCTCCACCGAGGAGGAAAAGCAGATGCAGGTCGGAGGCGTGCGCGCCTTCCAGCGACGCAATCAGGCGCAGGCAGTGGCGGCGCTGCAGGAGCTGCAACACGTCGCGGCGCATGGTGGTAATGTGTTCGGCGAACTGATGCGGACCGTCAAGGTCTGTTCCCTGGGCCAGATTTCCAAGGCCCTCTACCAGGTTGGCGGTCAATACCGCAGGAATGTCTGATTATGTATCGCGCTCCCATTCGAGATATCCGGTTCGTTCTGCATGAGCTGCTCGGCGAGGCCGCCTTGCATACCGGTCCGGCGCAGGCGGATTTCACCGCCGAAACCGCCGATGCCATCCTGGAGGAGGCCGGCAAGCTCGCCGGCAGCGTGCTCGATCCGCTGAACCGGCCCGGCGATATCAGCGGCGCCAAGTGGACGCCGGAGGGCGTGGTCAGCGCGCCCGGGTTCAAGCAGGCGTTTGCCAAGTTCGTCGAAGGTGGCTGGACCCAGCTCAACGCCGAGCCGGAGTACGGCGGCCAGAAAGCACCGAAGGTCATCAACGCGGCGCTGGAGGAAATCTGGGCCGGCTCCAATCTCGCCTTCGCGCTCTGCCCCATGCTCACCCAGGGCGCCATCGAAGCGCTCATGCGTTGCGGCACCGAGGAGCAGAAGCAGCGCTACCTGCCGAAGATGGTCAGCGGCGAATGGACCGGCACCATGAATCTCACGGAATCGCAGGCCGGCACCGACCTGGGCTCGATCCGCACCCGCGCAGTCCCGGACGGCAAGCAATACCGGCTGTTCGGTCAGAAAATTTTCATCACTTACGGTGACCACGACTACACGGCCAACACCATCCACATGGTGCTGGCGCGCATCGAGGGCGCGCCGCCGGGCAGTAAGGGAATTTCACTGTTCATCGTGCCCAAGTTCCTGGTAAACGAGGACGGCTCGCTGGGCGCACGCAACGAGGTGCGCTGCATTTCCATCGAACACAAGCTGGGCATCAAGGGCAGTCCCACCTGCGTGCTCGCATATGGCGAGGACAAGGGCGCCATTGGCCATCTGGTGGGCAAGCCCAACCACGGACTCGACTACATGTTCATCATGATGAACGCGGCACGCCTGGGAGTGGGCATCGAGGGTTACGCGCTGGCAGAACGCGCCTACCAACAGGCGCTGGAATGGGCCAACACGCGCATCCAGGGCAAGCCGCCGGTGGCGGCCACCGGCCCGGTACCCATCATCCATCACCCCGACATCAAGCGCATGCTGCTGACCATGAAATCCATGGTCGAGGCGATGCGCGCGCTGGGCTTGTACGCGGCCTATCAACTCGACCTCGGGGGCTCGCATGCCGATGCGGCCACGCGTGCCGCGGCCCAGGCGCGCGGCGATCTGCTCATTCCCATCGTCAAGGCGTGGAGTACCGAGAACGGCATCGAGCTGACCTCGCTGGGCGTGCAGGTGCACGGCGGCATGGGTTTCATCGAGGAGACCGGCGCCGCGCAGTACTACCGCGACGTGCGCATCACGCCCATCTACGAGGGCACCACCGCCATCCAGGCCAATGATCTGATCGGTCGCAAGCTGGCCCGCGACGGCGGCGCGGCAATGAGCCGGCTGCTGCAGGACATGGCGGCGGACCTCGCTGGCATCACCTCCACCGACACCAGCGTCGTGGCCGCGCGCAAGGCCGCGAGTGAAGGCATCGACATCCTGAGCGAGTCCACGCGCGCGTTGCTGCAGGCGATGCAAGTCGATCCAAAGCGGGGCTTGGCCGTTGCCGTGCCCTACCTCAAGACTGCCGGCACGGTGATCGGCGCCTGGCTGATGGCGCGCGCCGCCGACGTGGCGGCACGGCAGCTCGCCGGCAGCACGGCGGAACAGGATTTCTACCGGGCCAAGCTCGCCAGTGCGCGCTTCTACGCCACGCACGTGGCGCCGCTGGCGCTAGCGCAGGCGCGCATCGCGCGCGATGGCATCGATGCGGTGATCGACACGGATGCGGCCCTGATCAACTAGCGCTGGGTGACGGACGCCGGCGAGTGCAGCGAACGGTACAGGTGCTCGTACTCGAGCACCTGCCGCTTCCAGGAAAAATCCTGCGCCATGGCGTTGCGCATGATCCGGCGCCACAGGCGCTGATCGGCGTACCAGTCCAGCGCGGTGTTCAGCGCCCAGCGCACCGCCGGCGCGTCGTAGTGCTGGAACACCACACCGGTACCCTGGCCGCTGGCGGGGTCGAAGTGCCGCACCGAATCCGCCAGCCCGCCAGTCTTGCGCACGATGGGTACGGTACCGTAACGCAGGCTGTACATCTGGTTCAGCCCGCAGGGCTCGTAGCGTGAAGGCATGAGGAATATATCGCTTCCCGCCTCGATCAAGTGGGCCATCGGCTCGTCATAGCCCTGCCGGAAAGCCACGCGTCCGGCAAAGCGCATGGCAAGCTCCTCGAAAAACCGCACATAGCGCGCGTCACCGCTCCCCAGCACGGTGAGTGCGAGCGGCCGCTCGACCAGCAATGCAGGCAGCGATTCGAACAGCAGATCGATGCCCTTCTGTTCGGCCAGGCGCGTCACCATGGCGAGGAGCGGCGTGGCGGTTCCCACCTGCAGACCGCAGCGCTCGATCAATCGCCGCTTGTTGCGCATCTTGCCGCGCAGGTCGGCCAGGTGGAAATGGTTGCTGAGATAGGGGTCCACTCGTGGGTCCCATTGCTCGTAGTCCACGCCATTGAGTATGCCGGTGAACGAGTCCGCCCGCACGGCCAGCGCCGACTGCATGCCCATGCCCAGTTCGGTGGTACGGATCTCCACCGCGTAGGTGGGACTGACGGTGGTGAGCGCGTCGGCGAACAGGATGCCCATTTTAAGCGGGTTGATGCGCCCGGCGCGCAGATCGTCCTGGTGCAGCAGAGTCTGGCTTGCGCCCAGTCCCAGGTCGCCCACCCGCGCCGCGCTGAACTCGCCCTGGTAGCCGATGTTGTGGATGGTCAGCACGCTGCGCGCGCCCGCGAACAGGCGGTCCCAGGCGTAAACACTTTTCAAGTACAGCGGCAGAAAAGCCGTGTGCCAGTCATTGCAGTGGAACACATCGGGAGCGAACTTGAGCCGCTGGCAGGCCTCGATGACGGCACGGGTGAACAGGATGAAGCGCACATGTTCGTCCGGATCGCGGGTGTACAGCGTGCCGCGCGAGTACAGTTTGGGGCAGTCGACGAAGTACACCGTGAGCCCGGGCGTGGCGGTGCGGTGCGCAAGGAGTGAGAAGCTCAAGCGCAGCGCACCGATCTCCACCGGCACCGCCTGCACCTGCGGCACGGCCTCGATCTGCAGCGCCTGCGCCCGGATCGAGTCGTAGTACGGGACAAAGGCGCGCAGTTCGTGACCGCGGCCGGCAAGCTCGCGGCCCAGCGCGCCGGTAACGTCGGCCAGGCCCCCGGTCTTGGCATAGGGCATCATCTCGGAGGCGACGATGCACACCTTGAGGACGGACATTGGTCACAAGTTTAGCAAAGCGTCGCGATAAACGAGATGCAAGCGGGCCGGCACTATGTCAACCTACGGTTGAATCCATGGCGACCACGACATCGAACCCCAAGACCACGCGGCGCGCTGAGCGCAGGAGAACAGGCCGATACGTCAGCCGGCTGACCAGTGGAACCGTAGCCGTGATCATGGCGGGCGGCCGGGGCGAACGGCTCAAGGCCTTGACGCTGAACCGCTGCAAGCCAGCCACACCCTTCGGCGGCAAGTTCCGCATCATAGACTTCGTGCTGTCCAACTGCGTGAACTCCGGCATCCGGCAGATCGCGGTACTCACGCAGTACAAGTCGCAGTCGCTGATCCAGCACATCCACCGCGGCTGGGGCTACATGCGCGGCGAGTTCGGCGAGTTCATCGAGGTCATCCCGGCGCAGCAACAGATCGGCGAGATGTGGTACCGCGGCACTGCCGACTCGGTGTACCAGAACCTGGAGTTCCTCCGCTCGCACCATCCCACGCACGTGCTGATCCTGGCGGGCGACCACATCTACAAGATGGACTATGGCCCGATGATCGCCTATCACGAACATCGCGAGGCGGACATCACCGTGGGCGTGGTGGACGTGCCCATCGAGCGCGCCAATGAATTCGGCATCCTCACCACCGACGACACCAACCGCGTACTGAAATTCGCGGAAAAGCCGCAGAAGCCGGACAGCATCATCGGCCTGGACCACTTGGCGCGCGCCTCCATGGGCATTTACGTCATCGGCATGGACCGCCTGGAAAGGCTCCTGGCCGAGGAGGCAGCAAAGCCGGACACCAGCCACGACTTCGGCAAGAACATCATTCCGCAGGCGATCTCGCACTCGCGCGTGTTCGCCTACCCGTTTCAGGACGTGGAGACACGTGCTCAGAACTACTGGCGCGACGTGGGCAACGTGGATGCCTACTACGAGGCCAATATGGAACTGGTGGCGGTGGACCCCGAACTGAACATCTACGATCACCAGTGGCCGATCTGGACCTACCAGGCGCAACACCCGCCGGGCAAGTTCGTGCTCGACGAGGACGGCCGCCGCGGCATGGCGGTAAACTCCATGGTCGCGGGAGGTTGCATCATCTCTGGCGCCGTGGTGCGCAACTCCCTGCTGTTCTCCGACGTTCGCGTGGACGACAGCAGTTACATCGAGGGCGCGGTGCTGCTGCCCGGCGTATCCATCGGCCGGCGTTGCGGCCTGAAGCGCTGCATCATCGACGAGGGCTGCGTGGTGCCGGACGGCTTGCAGATCGGCATCGATGCTACCGTTGATCGGGAACGGTTCTTCCTTACCAAGCGCGGCGTGGTGCTGGTCACCCAGGACATGCTGCGCAAGCTCGGCGCCTGAGCCGCCCGGTTCAGGCGCTCTCCACCGGCGCCGCCCTTGGCACGTCCATGCGCGCGGCGCGCCAGCCGCCGTACTTGTAATACGCCATCGCCAGCAGCATCGAGGCCATCGAGGCCAGCGGGAAACTCGCCCACAGGCCGCTGACGGCGAAACGCTGCTGCAGGAGCCAGGCCAGCGGCAGGCGGATGAGCCAGAGCGAGACGAACAGCAGCAGCACCGGCGGGAGCGTCGCACCGGTGGATCGCACCACGCCGAACAGTACCAGGGTTACGCCGAACATGGCGAACGACCAGACGATCATGATATTGGCGTGCGCGGCGATTTCCAGCGCCTCGGCGCCGGCCGGCAGAAACAACCCCAGCGCCGGGCGGTTGAGCAGGTACACGCACAGGATCAGCACGCCGCTCAGCAGGAAATTGAAGGCAACGCCGGTGCGGGCGATGCGGCTGACGCGATCCCAGCGGCCGGCGCCGACATTCTGCGCCGCCATCGAGGACACCGAGGCCGACAGCGCCAGCGCCGGCATCTGCACATAACTCCACAACTGCATGCAGGCGGCGAAGGCGGCAGTCACCTGCGAACCGTAGCGGTTCACGAAAGTCAGCATCACCAGCAGGCTGGACGAGGCCACCAGCATCTGCAGGCCCATCGGCAGCCCTTTTGCCACCAGCACCTTGACGATGCGCCAGTCGATCCGGAACAGCGCCAACTCCGCGCGGTGTATGCACAGGAAATGCCGGCTCCGATACAGGTACAGGATCATGCTGATGAGGCTCACCATCTGCGCCACCAGCGTAGCCGTGGCTGAACCGGCGATGCCCATTTTCGGGAACGGACCGACGCCGAAGATCAGCAGAGGATTCAGACCGATGTCCAGCAGCACCGACAGCGCCATGAACAGGAACGGCGTCTTGGAATCGCCCGCGCCGCGCAGCACCGCCATGATGAAGAAAAAGCCGAAGCTGAAGGGAAGTGCCGCGAAAATGATGCGCAGGTAGTCATGAGCAAAGGGCAGCGCATCCACCGGGGTGCGCATCCAGATGAGCAGCTGCGGCGTGAACAGCAGGCCCAGCGCGCTGGTCGCCAGCGACAGCAGCAGGAAAAACGTGGCGCTGGTGCCGGTGATGCGCCGCGCGTCGGGCAGCTCGCGCGCGCCCACGTGCTGAGCCACCAGGATATTGGCGGCCATGGACACACCGAACACGGTGCTGAACAGCAGGAACATCAGCAGGTTGGAATTCGAGGTGGCGGTGAGCGCCGCCTCGCCCAGGTAGCGCCCCACCCACACGGAGTTGACCGAGCCGTTCAGGGACTGCAGCACGTTGCCGAACAGCACCGGGAGTGAAAACAGCAGCAGGGATTTGCGGATCGGCCCCTCGGTGAGGCTGGTGTTCTGTTTCAAATGGAACTCTCCCTATCCTGCATTGCTGGAGCTTGGGCCGCAGGGCAACCCACGCGCCCTTAATCGTTCATGGTCGAAACTCAGACCCGCGGGACAACCCACGCGGCCTTACTTAATGCGGCCGCGGCGGGAGGCGCACTCTAACCCGATGATTTGCATGGATTCAAACGCCGCGGCGCGGGAATGCTATCCTGCGGTGGTTTGCCATAGGGCCCGGCCTCGACAATATCAAGTCACCTGCGAGTCCGCCTTGAACGATTATCTGGTCATCGATGTCGGCAATACCCGGCTCAAATGGGGCTGGTTGTCGGATGCGCGTCTTTCGAAGCAGCAAGCCGTCGTGCACCGTGAGGTGGATGCGGAAAGCTGGTCCAAGGGCGTTTTCGACGCCGCGCATCGGCCCGAGCGGGTGCTGGTGAGCAATGTCGCGGGCGAGGCCATGGCCTGGAACTTGCACCGCTTCTCGCAGGAGACCTATGGGCTGGAGCCGGAGTTCATCAAACCCACGCGCAGTTTTCATGAACTTACCAACGGCTACCTGAACCCGACCCTGCTGGGTGCCGATCGCTGGCTGGCGGTGATCGGCGCATGGAACCTCGCGCACGGCCCGCTGTGCGTGGTCGATGCCGGCACCGCCGTCAAGGTGGACAGCGTCAACGCGCATGGCCAGCACCTGGGAGGGCTGATCGTGCCCGGCATCCACATGATGCGCGAGAGCCTGCTGAACAAGACCCACGGCGTGGCTCCGGCCATGGCCAACAGCGCCTCCTCCTCCTCCGCCGCCGGCGTGCTGGCCAACAACACCATCGCCGCCGTGACCCGCGGCGCGGTGGTGGCCACCGCGGCCATGGCGGACCGGGCCGCGCAGCTGGTGGAGCGCAGCACCGGTGAGCATCCGCAGATGTTCATCACCGGCGGTGATGCGGAGCTCATCATGGAATCGATGCAATGGCCGGGGAAGCTGGTTCCCGACCTGGTGCTGCAAGGCATCGCCGTGCTCGCCATGCAAAATGACTGAATGACGCATCCCGGTCCACTGAACCTGATCACGGACGTACCTGGCCTCGCCGTCGGTCACGCCGTCGACGAGCGCGTGCAGAGCGGCGTCACCACTCTGCTGTGCGGCGAGGGCTGCCCCGCCGCGGTGGACGTGCGCGGTGGTGGGCCGGGCACGCGCGAGACCGAGGCGCTGGCAGCGGAAAATCTGGTGGGACGCGCGCATGCCATCGTACTGGCCGGCGGCTCGGTATTCGGGCTGGGAGCCGCGGACGGCGTTGCCGCCGCGCTGTCGGCGCGCGGTGTGGGCTTGCTGCTGCGCGCGCCGGACCTGCCCATCCCCATCGTGCCCTGTGCGGTACTGCACGATCTCGCCAATCCCGGCGACAAACATTGGGGCTTGGAACCGCCCTACCGGCGCTTGGGGCACGAGTCGGTACGGGCGGCCGCACGCGGTTTCGCGCTGGGCTCGGTGGGCGCAGGGCGGGGAGCCGTAGCCGGGCTCGGCA
Source organism: Pseudomonadota bacterium (assembly GCA_018240265.1). GTDB lineage: Bacteria > Pseudomonadota > Gammaproteobacteria > Steroidobacterales > Steroidobacteraceae > TMP-86. The sequence goes on from JAFEGC010000028.1 coordinate 8,615, forward strand.
AGGGAGGTATCGGCTCGGCCTCGATCGACCTTGGCGATGGCGTAGTGGTCGGCGCGCTGGTGGCGGTGAACTGCGTGGGCTCGGCACTGATGCCCGATGGCCGTACCTACTGGGCCTGGCCATTTGAGTTCGGTGCCGAATTCGGCGGCCGCGGCGGACCGGCGGGCGAGCTGCGGGCCACGGAACCATTTCCGCAACAGTCGCGGTTGGCGGAATTCGGCCGTGCCCAGCCCGGCGCCAACACGACGTTGGCGGTGGTGGCCTGCAACGCGGCCCTGGATACGGCCGCCTGCAAGCGCATCGCAATGATGGCGCAGGACGGCATCGCCCGTGCCATCCGGCCGGCGCATACGCCCTTCGATGGTGATACGGTGTTTGCCCTGGCCGCGGGCCCGGTGCACGTTTCCGCGGAAACGCGCGCGCTGCAGCTGGCGCGCATCGGCGCGGCCGCCGCCGATTGCCTGGCGCGCGCGATCGCGCGCGGCGTCTACGCCGCCTGAGAATGCTTGTTGCTCAGCCGTTGCAGTACCTCGGCCGTCGCGCCGGCATCGGCGATGCTCCCGCGCTCCAGCACGTACAGCCGGTCGGCGATACAGTGCATCACGTTCATGTCGTGCGAGACGAACAGGTAGGCCAACCCCAGCGTGTCGGACAGATGCGCCAGCAGTTTCAATATCTGCATGCGCGTGGCGGCATCGAGCGCGGACACGGCCTCGTCCAGCACCACCAACGAAGGTTCGACGATCAGCGCGCGGGCGATGGCGATGCGCTGGCGCTGGCCGCCGGAGAATTCGTGCGGGTAGCGCGCGGCGTGCGCGGGCTCCAGACCCACGTGATTCAGCGCGCGCAGCACGCGCTCGCGACGCTCACCGGCGCTGAGCGCCTGATCCAGCAAATGCAGCGGTTCGGCCACCAGCCGCTCCACCGGCCAGCGTGGATCGAAGCTGCTGGCCGGGTCCTGGAACACCGCCTGCAGACCGCGGCGCAGCTGTTTTAGCGGCGCGCCGCGCACCTGCGCCAGCGATGTGCCCTGATGCAGAATGCGGCCCGCGCTGACCGCCTGGACACCGAGAATGGCGCGCAGCAGCGTAGACTTGCCGGCGCCCGATTCGCCCACCAGGCCCACCGACTCGCCGCGCATCACCGACAGGTTTATACCGTCGAGCACGCGGCGCGAACCGTAGTGGCACACGAGATCTTCGACCAGCAGGAGCGGCGCCGGCGCGGCGGCTCGTGAAATGCGCAGCGACGGCAGCCGCGCCGCCTCGATCAGCGCGCGAGTATAAGGATGCGCGCTGTGCGCCAGCACCTCGGCGCTGGCGCCGCCATCGACGATGGCGCCGCGCTGCATCACCACCACGCGCTCGGTGTGACGCGCCACCAGCTCCAGGTCATGGCTGATCAACAGGAGCGAGGCGCCCTCCTCGCGCACCCGCGCGCACAACAAATCCAGCACCTCGGCCTGGGTGCGCGGATCGAGCGCCGTGGTCGGCTCATCGGCGATCACCAGCCGCGGCGAGGCCACCAGGGCCATGGCGATGGCGGCGCGCTGGCGCTGGCCGCCGGACAACTGATGCGGAAAGCGCTCTGCGATGCGCGGCTCGGCCAGACCCACGCGTGCCAGCGCCTCACGCGCCTGTTCGGCACACTGCGCGCGCGAGCGGCGCAGGTGCAGGCGCACCACCTCGGCCACCTGCGCGCCGATGCTCATCAGCGGATTCAACGCCGTCATCGGCTCCTGGAAAATCATGCCCATGTGCGCGCCGCGAATGCGCTGCAGCTCGGGCTCGCGCAGTTCGTGCAGGGCCCGGCCATCGAAGCGGATCGAACCCGATTGGCGCAGGCCATCCGGCAGCAGCCGCAGGATCGACAGCGCGGTGAGCGACTTGCCCGAGCCGGACTCGCCGACCACGCCCAGGGATTCGCCGGTCTCCAGGCGCAACTCGATGGCATGCAGCAAGGCATGTCCATCCGCGCCCGCCACGCTCAAGCGCTCGATTTCCAGCAGCGCCGTCACGCCCGTCTCATGCGCACGTCGAACCGATCGCGCAGCGCATCGCCCAGCAAATTCAGTCCCAACACCGTGAGCACGATGACCACGCCGGGAAAAATGGCCAGCGTAGGCGCGAGCGCCGTCAAGGTCTGCGCCTCGTTCAACATGCGGCCCCAGCTCGGTGCCGGCGGCTGCGCTCCCAGCCCCAGGTACGACAACCCCGCCTCGGCCAGCACACCCAGCGACAACTGCAGCATGGCCTGCACCAGCAGGAGCCCCGCGAGATTGGGCAACACGTGTTGCAGCGATATGGCCGTCCGGCCCTTGCCGGCCACCTGCGCCGCCAGCGTAAAATCGCGTGTCCACACGCTGAGCGCGCCACCGCGGGTGATGCGCGCGAACACCGGTACGTTGAAAATGCCGATGGCGAGAATGGCGGTGACCGCGCCGGGCCCCCACACGGCGGTGATGAGGATGGCAAGCAGGAGCGAGGGAAACGCGAACACGATGTCGTTGCCGCGCATCAACACCTCGTCCACCACGCCGCCCCGCGCCGCCGCCCACAGCCCCAGCGGCACGCCCACGCCCATGCCGATTGCCACGGCCAGGCAGGCCACGCCCAGGGAATTGTGCGCACCGGCCAGCAGCAGCGAGAACACGTCGCGTCCGAGCTGATCCGTGCCGAACCAATGCCGCGCCGAGGGTGCCAGGAGCTTGTGCGCGATGTCGATGCCGGCCGGATCGTAGGGTGTCCACACCAGTCCCGCCAGCGCGGCGAGCAGGAACAGCAGGCACAGCGCCGCGCCGATCGTAAAGCTCGCGGTGAAGCTTGCGCGGTTCATGCGCGCGCCTCCGTGCGCAGGCGCGGATCCACCCAGGCGTAGCACAGGTCCACCAGGAAGCTCACCGCCACCACGGCCACGACCAGCAACAGCACCACGCTCTGCACCACCATCAGGTCCCGCTGCACGATGGCCTGAAACAGCAGGCGGCCCAGCCCCGGCAGGTAGAACACGTTTTCGATCACCACCGCGCCGGCCAGCAGAAAGGACAGCTGCAGGCCCAGCACGGTCAGCACCGGCAGCAGCGCATTGGGCAGCGCATGACGCAGCAGTGCCGCGAGCGGCGACAAGCCCTTGGCGCGCGCCGTGCGCACGTAGTCCTCGTGCAGGCTGTCGAGGAGCGAGGCGCGCAGCACCCGCGTCAGAATCGCCGCCTGCGGCAGTGCCAGCGCGATGGCAGGCAGCGCCAGCGCCGACAGCGCGGCACGCCAGCCTGCGTCCCAGCCGGGGAATCCGCCGGCGGGCACCCAGCGCAGGATGATGGCGAACAGCAGGATGAGCAGAATGCCCAGCCAGAAATTCGGCACGGCCACGCCCATCTGCGTGCCCGCGGAAATGAGCGGGTCCAGCCAGCGGCCGCGTTGCCAGGCCGCGAGAATACCGAGCGGCAAGGCGATGAGCGCGGTCAGCAGCAGCGCGAGCAGCGCCAGCGGCAGCGACACGGCCAAGCGATCGGCCACCAGCTGCGTGACCGGGATGCGATAGGTGTAACTGATGCCAAGGTCACCGCGCGCCACGCCGGCGATCCACTCGACGTAGCGATGCGGCGCCGAGCCGTCCAGCCCCAGTTCGTGGCGCACCGCGGCCACGCGCTGCGCATCGGCCTGCAGCCCCAGCATGAAACGCGCCGGATCGCCGGGCGCGACCTGCACGATGAGGAAAATCACCGCGCTTGCCACCAGCAGCGTGATCGCCAGGATCGCGAGCCGCCGGCCCGCGGCGCGCCAACCCAGCGCGTGCGCGCCCGCCGCCAACGCCACGGCCAGCGCCAGCCAGGGCGCGAGTCGCGCCCACGCTGACTCGGAAGCGGAGGTCGGCGCCGGATCGAAACCATTCAGGCCGTCTGCCACCGTGGCGTGACTTAGATCCGTGGCATTGAGCGGATCATCCAGCACCAGACCGCTGACGCGCCGGTCGTACACGCTGAGCTTGGGGTACTGGAACAGGAACACGTTCACCGCATCCTCGGCGATGCGGCGCTGGATCGCGCCCAGCGCCTCGCGCCGCGCCGCCGGGTCCATGGCCTGTTCCAGCGCGACCAGCAGTGGCTTGAACGCCGCGTTGTCGTAGCCGAAGTAATAATCGTCGCGCCCATAAATGTCGTAGTCCATGGGCTCGGCATGCTGGATCACCGTGGCGTCGAACTCGTGGCGGGCGAATACCTGGTCCAGCCACTGCGCCCACTCGATGTTCTCGATGCGCGCGCGGATGCCCACCGCCGCGAGCTGCGCCGCGATGATCTCACCGCCGCGCCGCGCATAGGCCGGCGGCGGCAGCTTTAGCGTCATCGCAAATCCCTGCGCCCATCCCGCCTCGGCCAGCAGCCGGCGCGCCGCCGGCGGCGAATAGGGGTAGCGGCCGGTGAGATCCACCGAGGCCGGGCGATGCGGCGGGAAATGACTGCCGATGGGCTCGCCATGCCCGTACATGGCGCCGTCAATCACGGCCCTGCGATCGATGGCCTGCGCGATGGCGCGGCGCACGCGGATGTCGTTGAACGGCGGCCGGCGGTTGTTCAGCGCCAGCAGCGTCTCACCCTCGGTGATGCCCTCGTGAACCGCGAAGCGCGGATCGCGCTGGAACTGCGCCAGGCTCTCGGGCGCCGGGTAGTTGGCGAACACCTGCACATCGCCCGACATCAGCGCGGCATAGGCGGCGGAAGGATCGGGAATGAATTTGAAGCGCACCGCCTGGAGCGGCGCCTTTGCGCCCCAGTAATCCTCGTTGCGCACAAGGTCCACGCTGTCGCCGCGCCGCCAGGCGCCGAAACGGAACGGGCCGGTTCCCACCGGATGCGTGGCGTTGTCCGCGCTGTTCGGCGAGATCATGGCGAAGGCGGTCCAGGCCAGGCTCTGCAGCAGGCTCCCCGAGCGCCGCGACAGGCGCAGGATCAGCGTATGCGCATCGGCCGCCTGCGCCTCGCGTATGGCCGCCAGCCGCGAACGCTGCGGATTGGCCGAGTCGGCGGCGCGCGCGCGATCCAGGGAGAACTTCGCCGTCTGCGCATCGAAGGCCGTGCCGTCGTGAAAGCGCACGCCGTCGCGAAGATGGAAAGTGTAGGTCAGGCCGTCCGCCGAGACATCCCAACTACTGGCCAGCGCCGGCAGCACCTCGCCCTCGGCATCGAAGCGCACCAGGCCCTCGTAGAGGTTGCCCTGCAAAATTTCGCCGATGGCCGCGGCCGGATTGACGGTGGGATCGAGCACCGGCGGCTCGAGCTGCACGCCCAGCACCAGCGTGGCGGCTTCGCCCCGCGCCGGCAGCAACACCAGCGCCAGCAGCCATGCGGCCGTGGCGGCGCGCCAGGCGCGCACGCCCGCGCTCAGGCGCTGCCGGTGAGCAGCGACCCGGCCGACAGCGCCATGACTTTGCTTGCGGCAATCATGTCATCGATGACCACGTACTCATCCGGTTGATGGGCGAGATCGAGGATACCAGGACCATAGGCGATGCACTCCTTGAGCCTGCCGATGCGGTCGATGTGCTTCTGATCGTAGGTGCCGGGCGAGCAGACGAACTGCGGCGCCCGGCCCAGGATGCGTTGCACGGCGGCCGCGGTGCTGCGCGCAACGGGACCGTTCGGGTCGGCCATGCTGGGCAGCACCTCGAACAGCTCGCGCAGTGTGTAGCGAAAGCCCGGTCGCTCGCGCGCCAGCGCGTCCAGGATGCCGCGCACCTCGCCCTTCACCTGCTCGATGCTCTCCTCGATGAGAAAGCGCCGGTCGATGATCAGGCGGCAGGAATCCGGCACGCAGGGCGAAGGAAATCCCTGCTCCTGCTCGGCCGCGCCGCCGTGGATGGAATTGAGATTGAGCGTGGACTGGCGCGCGCCCTGCGGCACCACCGGCATGGCCGTGTGCCGCCGCGCCATCGCCGGGAACAGCTCGCGCTCGAAGCGCTCGATCACCGCATGCATGTGGCGGATGGCGCAGTCGCCCAGGAAAGGCATGGAACCATGCGCGATGCGGCCATGCGTCTGAACTTCCGCCCACCACACGCCGCGGTGGCCGATGCACACCCGGTCCACGTTCAGCGGCTCCGGAATGATGACGTGGTCCACGCGTGGCCGGCTGAACCAGCCGCGCTCGGCCAGGTAGTGCACGCCGCCGTAGCCGCCGGACTCCTCGTCCACGGTGCCGGAAATCTCCAGCGCGCCGGGCAGGTCCGCGCCCTCCTCGATCAGCGACTCCACCGCGACGATGGCCGCGGCCAGGCCCGCCTTCATGTCGCAGGCACCGCGCCCGTAGATGCGGCCCTCACGCACCACGGCGGCGAACGGGCCCACGCTCCAGCCCTCGCCGGTGGTCACCACGTCTAGATGGCCGTTGAAATGCACACAGGGGCCGGGACGGCTCGCCGCGTGGCGCGCGATGACGTTGATCCGCGGCCAGCGGTCGGAATCGCCCGGCGTGCCTTCGGCGCGCACGTAGCTCACCTCGAAGCCCCGCGCCCTCAGCCGCTCGCCGACGAAGCGCGCGCAGGGCTCATAAGCATCGCCAGGGGGATTGACGGTGGGAAAGCGGATCAGCTCACGCGTCAGTTCCACCAGTTCATCGGCGCGCGACTCGATGCGGCGCAGGACCCGGTCCTGCAAGGCGGGGTTCACGATCTCAATCCTCGATCCGCGCGCGGGCGGCGGCGGCCTGCTCGGGCAATTGCAGCCGATCGTACAACGAAGCGAGCGCGGTGTTGATGGGCATGCTAAGCGGGTCCATCGCGCGCCGCTGCTCCAGCTGCTGCTGCGCGAGATTCCATTCCCCGCTGCGCAGGCGCGCATCCAGCAGGAACTGGTCGAACAGGTCGCGCTGCGCATGGCTCCCGCCGGTCTCGATCATGTGCGGCAGGGCCGCGGATAAATGCTCTCGCGCGCGCGCGAAGTCGCCGGCAGCATAGGCCGCCAGCCCTTGCGCCGCCGGAGCCGCGGCCCGGGCCCAGGCGCGCCGCGAAAACTCGGGCGCGGTGCGCGCCCGCTCGCGGATGGCCTCGAGGAGCGTGGCGCTCTCGGGCA
>JAFEGC010000290.1 GCA_018240265.1 Pseudomonadota bacterium
CCTACCGGCGTAGTCTGTCCTGGGCCATGGAACATGGGCGACTGATGATGCTGATCCTGCTCGGCACGGTGGTGCTGAACGTGTACCTGTACGTCGAGGTGCCCAAGACATTTTTCCCGCAGCAGGACACGGGCCGCATCGGCGGCAACATCATGGGCGACCAAAGCATTTCCTTCGAGGCCATGCGTGCCAAGCTGATCGAGTTCATGCGCGTCGTGCGCGCCGATCCGACCGTGGAATCCGTGGTGGGATTCACCGGCGGCGGCCAGTCGAACTCGGGGCGCATGTTCCTGACGCTCAAGTCCCGCCCCGGGCGCACCGAGACCTCGGATCAAGTCATCGCGCGGCTGCGCCGCAAGACCGCGCACGTGGCCGGTGCCACACTCTACCTGCAGACGGCGCAGGACATCGGCATCGGCGGACGCGGCGGCAACGCGCAGTTCCAGTACACCCTGCAAGCGGACGACCTGGACCAGCTACGCGCCTGGGAACCCAGGGTGCGCTTGGCCATGAGCCGCATTCCGGAACTGGTGGACGTGAACACCGATGCGCAGGACCGCGGCACTTCCACCTACCTGGTGGTGGATCGCGATGCCGCGGCGCGACTCGGCGTCACCCCGTCCACCATCGACACCACGCTCAACAATTTGTTCGGGCAGCGACAGGTGTCCACCATTTTCAATCCAATGAACCAGTACCGGGTGGTGATGGAAGCCGCGTCCGAATTCCTCACCTCGCCCGAATCGCTCAAGAACGTGTACATCGCCGGAACCGCCGCCGACGGTTCCACCAGCATCGTGCCGCTGGCGGCCGTTGCACACGTGGAAACGCGACGCACCGCGCTGTCGGTGAACCACCAGGGACCGTTCGCCGCCTCCACCATTTCCTTCGGCCTGCCGCTGGGCGTGGCGCTGTCGCAGGCCACCACCGCGATCGAGGCGGCCATGAGCCGCCTGGCCATGCCCGCCTCGGTTCATGGCGGTTTCCAGGGAACGGCCAAGGCCTTCCAGGAATCCCTCGCCAGCCAACCGCTGCTGATTCTCGCGGCGCTGGTCGCCGTCTACATCGTGCTCGGCATGCTGTACGAGAGCTACGTGCATCCACTGACCATCCTGTCCACCCTGCCCTCGGCCGGCGTGGGTGCGTTGCTGGCGCTGCTGGCCACCGGCACGGAATTCAGCATCATCGCGCTGATCGGCGTGATTCTGCTGATCGGCATTGTCAAAAAAAACGCCATCATGATGATCGACTTCGCCATCGACTCGCAGCGACGCCACGGCACCTCGTCACGGGAAGCCATCATGGATGCCTGCATGCACCGCTTCCGGCCCATCATGATGACCACCATGGCCGCACTGTGCGGCGCCCTGCCGCTCGCCCTCGGCAACAACGACGGCGCGGAGCTGCGCCACCCCTTGGGCATTTCCATCGCCGGAGGATTGATCGTGAGCCAGCTGCTGACGCTGTACACCACGCCGCTGGTCTACGTGTACCTCGACCGCTTCCAGGACTGGCTGCGGGCGCACCGGCACCGGCGCGCCGACGCGACCACGCTCGCACCGGAGGGCAGCACATGAGGCGGCGCGCGGCGAAGGCGTGGCGGCTATTGCCGCTGCTCATCCTGGGCGGTTGCGCCGCCGGCCCCAACTACGTGCGGCCCGAGGTCGAATCCGCCCCGCATTTCAAGGAAACCGGCGACTGGAAGCCCGCCGCGCCGGCAGATGCGGCGCCGCGCGGCGAGTGGTGGAAAACCTTCGGGGACGACAAGCTCGACGAGCTGATGCAGGCGGCGAACGTCTCCAACCAAAGCGTGCGCCAGGCCGCCGCGCAGTACGCCGCCGCGCGCGCGCTGGTCACGAGCGCCCGCGCAGCCTACTTCCCCACCGTCACGGCCAACGCCTCGGCGACCCGCAGTCGCGGTGCGACCTCGCGCTTTCAGAACCTCGGTACCACCCAGGCAGGCAGCGTGAACGAAACCTATGACCTGTCGCTGGATGCCGATTGGGAACTCGACCTGTGGGGACGCCTGCGCCGCGGCGCCGAAAGCGCGCGCGCGCAAGCCGCCGCCAGCGCCGCGGACCTGGCCGCCGCCACCTTGAGCATGCAAGCGGAGCTGGCGCAGGATTACTTCCAGTTGCGGGTGACCGACGAGGAGGCGGATTTTCTCACGCAGGAAATCGCCGGCTTCGAGCGCTCGCTGAAAATCACCCAGAACCAGTACGCCGTGGGCGTAGCCAAGCGTTCGGACGTGTTGCAGGCGCAGACCCAGCTGCTATCCACGCAGGCGCAGGCTCTGGACCTTGCCATTACCCGCGCCCAGCTCGAGCACGCCATCGCCGTGCTCATCGGCAAGAACCCTTCGAACTTCACGCTGGAAAAGCGCACCCTGAGCTCGGCGATTCCATCCATCCCGCCGGGTCTGCCTTCGGAACTGTTGGAACGCCGTCCCGACATCGCCGGCGCGGAACGGCGCGTGATCTCGGCCAACGCGCAGGTGGGCGTGGCCCGGGCCGCGTGGTTCCCCACGCTGCAGCTGTCCGGCTCGCTGGGATACCAGGGTTCTACGCTTGCGCATCTGGTATCGGTGGCCAACCGCGTCTGGTCGGTCGGACCCGCCGCCGCGGCGCTGTCGCTGTTCGACGGCGGTGCAAAGCTTGCCGCCTCGCGCCAGGCGCGCGCCAACTACGATGCCGCGGTGGCCCTGTACCGGCAGACCACGCTCAGCGCCTTCGCGGACGTGGAGGACAACCTTGCAGCCATGCACCTGCTGGCGCAGGAACGCAAGGCGCAGGATGCGGCCACTGAGGCCGCGCGCAATGCCGAGACCATCATGCTGAACCAGTACAAGGCCGGCACCGTGAGCTACCTGGACGTAGTGGTGGCACAGAGCACGGCGCTCACCAACGCGCGCAGCTCGCTCACGCTGCGCGGCCGGGAGCTGGTCGCCAGCGTGGCGCTGATCAAGGCGCTGGGCGGTGGCTGGGAGTTGCGTAAGTAAGCTCGCCTGCGTCCACGCGCAGCGCCAGATGGTTCTGCGGCGGCGGCAGCGGACAGGTCGCGTAACTCGTGAACGCGCAGGGCGGATTGTAGGCGCGGTTGAAATCCACACGCACATGTCCGTCCCGCGGGAGCGGTGTGTACAGGAAGCGGCCGGCGCCATAGGTCTCGCGCCCACTGGTCGCATCGGCAAACATCACGAACAGCTGCTGATCGCCCGGCTCTTCCAGCACCGCATCCAGGCGCCAGCTCTTGCCGTCCTTGTCGAACACCAGCGCGCCCGGCGAATCCATTTCGATTTCCATGCCCAGGATGTTGACGATGGGAATCTTGCGCACGGGCTCATACGGTTCGAAGCGCGCGTCGACCGACCAGTCGGCCCGGTCGGGGAAATAATGCAACCCGGTAAAGCCGGTGCGCGTCGGACTCACACTGTCGCGCACGCGGATGCCGAGTCGCCCGCCGCGCTCGATCAGCACCAGGTGCAGCGTGCCGGCGATGAGTTCGGTGGGATGCGGCTGCGTGTCCGGCACCATCATCACTCGCTTCGCAGACGCGCCACCCACCGTGACGCCGCTGTTCGGGCGCGCCTCGAAACGCACCTGCGCACCGTGCACCACGAACGCGCCCGCCCTGGCGGCCAATGCGGGGGAATCCAGCACGAAGGCATTGTGCGCATCGCGGCCGAAGCGGTTGACACCGGCTTTCAGCCAGTACAAGGCCACCGGCGTCAACCAGCCGGTCTCGCCGGTGAGCG
>JAFEGC010000291.1 GCA_018240265.1 Pseudomonadota bacterium
GCCGGGTCTTCACCCCGCCGGCGGTGGTCTCGGTGTTGCCGTGCATGGGATCGCAAACCCACAGCACCGGGGCACCGGTGGCTCGCACCGCCGCGATCATTCGCGGCAGGTGCCGCTCGATGTCGCGGGCGCCGAATCGGTGGATCAAGGTCAGCCGTCCCGGCTGGTTCTGCGGGTTGAGCGTCTGCACCAGGCCCTGCAGCCATTCGTCGTCCATGCCAGCGCCGACTTTCACACCGATGGGATTGGAGATGCCGCGGAAGTACTCCACGTGCGCGCCGTCCAGCTGCGCCGTGCGCATGCCGATCCAGGGCATGTGCGTGGACAGGTTGTACCAGCGGCGCTGGCGCTCGATGTAACGGGTTTGCGCCTGCTCGTACAGCAGGTGCAGGCCTTCATGACTGGTATGGAACTCCACGCGGTTGGCATCGTGCACGCGCAGGCCGCTCATCGACTCGAAGAAATCCAGGGATTCGGCGATGGAATCGACGATACGCTGGTAGGCCTCCTGGAGCGGTGAGTGGCGCAGGAAGGCCAAATCCCAATACTCGGGATGATGCAGGTCCGCGAAGCCGCCGTCGATGAGCGCGCGGATGAAGTTAAGCGTCAGCGCGGCGCGCTCGTAGCCGCGCAGCAGCAGCTGCGGGTCTGGCTCGCGTTCCGCGGCAGTGAATCCGGGACGATTGACGTTGTCGCCGCGAAAGCTCGGCAGCGTGCGCCCATCGCGGGTCTCGGTGTCGGTGGAACGGGGCTTGGCGTACTGCCCGGCGAAGCGTCCCACACGGATCACCGGGCGGCGCAGGCCCTGCAGCAGCACCAGGCTCATCTGCAGCAGCACTTTGAGCTTCTTGGCGATCTTGTCCGACTCGCATTCCTCGAAGCTCTCGGCGCAGTCCCCGCCCTGCAGCAGGAAACGCTCGCCGCGCTGTGCTTGCGCCAGCTTCTCGCGCAGCGCTTCGATTTCCCAGGACACCACCAGCGGCGGCAGGCGCGACAGCGCGGCCACCACCTCATCCAGCGCGGCGAGGTTCGAGTACAACGGCTGCTGCGTCGCGGGGCGGCTGCGCCAACTCGCAGGGTGCCAGGAGGTCAAGGCGGTGGAACTGGACATAGGCAGGGGATGCTACACAGTCGTGTACGGGTGGCGCAAACCCAGTCCCAAGGGCACAATGCGCCGCCTACGGGCGCGGGCACGAGGCTTGCGCCGTCCATCATCGAGGGTTGACATCATGCATCGAGTACTCGTTTTGGGGGCCGGCAAGATCGGCGCCCTGATCTCCGGTTTGCTGGCTGAATCGAAGAGCTATCGCGTCGATGTCGGGGATGTCAGCGAGCCCACGGCCGCGGCGGTGGTCAAGGCGCACGGCCTGCCGGACATGCGCGCCTTCGGCGTGGACGCGGCGAATGAAGTCGCCCTGTCCGCGCACCTGACCAAGAACCCGGTGGATGCGGTCATTTCGAGTCTGCCCTACTACTGCAACCCGGGCGTGGCGCGCGCGGCGCGCGCCGCCAACGCCCACTACTTCGATCTCACCGAGGACGTGGAAGTGACGCGCGAGGTGCGCAAGATCGCGGCCGGCGCGACCACGGCCTTCGTGCCGCAATGCGGGCTCGCGCCCGGCTTCATCAGCATCGCGGCGAATGAGCTGATCACGCATTTCGACTCGATTCGCACCGTGAAGCTCCGCGTCGGCGCCCTGCCCCAGCACCCCAACAACGTGCTGAAGTACTCGCTCACCTGGTCCACCGAAGGATTGATCAACGAGTACGGCAATCCCTGCCAGGCCATTGTCGACGGGCGCCAGGTCGAGGCCGCGCCGCTCGAGGGTTTGGAGGAGATCGAGATCGACGGCACACTGTACGAGGCCTTCAACACCTCCGGCGGCCTGGGTTCGCTGGCCGAGACCTATGGGGCCAGCGCGCAGATCATGAATTACAAGACCATGCGCTATCCCGGCCACTGCGAGCAGATGCGCCTGTTGATGAACGACCTGAAGTTGAACCACGACCGCGCCACGCTCAAGCGCATTCTCGAAAACGCGGTGCCGCAGACCCTGCAGGACGTAGTGATCGTGTACGCGGCGGTGACCGGCACCCAGGACGGCGAGCTGCGCGAAGAGAACTACGTGAACAAGGTGTACCCGCAGGTCATCGCCGGGCGTCTGTGGTCGGCCATCCAGGTCACCACCGCCGCCGGCATCACCGCGGTCATCGACCTGGTGCTGTCCAAGCCCAGCCAGTATCAGGGCTTCGTGGCGCAGGAGAAATTCCGCCTGCCGGAAATCCTGGCCAACCGCTTCGGGCGGCTGTACGCGGGCGGCGGCGGCAAGGAAGTCTCGGCCCAGGTGGTGGTCGAGGGGCGCGGCGGTTCGCAGCGCAAGCGCGCGAGGGCCTGATCATGCAAGCCATTTTCAAGGAATTGGGACTCTCGGCGGTCAACTCCGGCACCTGGTCGGCGGAAGGCTGGAGCACGGCCGAGGGAGTGCTGTTCGACGCGGTGAATCCCAGCACCGGCGCCGTGCTGGCGCAGGTGCGGGCGACCACCGCGGCGGACTACGAGCGCGTCATCGCCGGCGCGGTGGCGGCGGCCGCGCGCTGGCGCGAGGTACCGGCGCCGCGGCGCGGCGAGGCCGTGCGGCTGGTGGGCGAGGAATTGCGCAAGTTCAAGGGCGCGCTGGGGAGCCTGGTGGCGCTGGAGAACGGCAAGATCAAGGCCGAGGGCGACGGCGAAGTGCAGGAGATGATCGATATCGCCGACTTCGCCGTGGGCCAGTCGCGCATGCTGTACGGCCTGACCATGCAGTCCGAGCGCGCCTCGCACCGCATGTACGAGCACTGGCATCCGCTGGGCGTGGTCGGCGTGATCTCGGCCTTCAATTTCCCGGTGGCGGTGTGGTCGTGGAATGCCTTTCTCGCTGCCATCTGCGGCAACGTGACGGTGTGGAAGCCTTCACCCAAGACCGCGCTGTGTTCCATCGCCGTGCAGAACATCTGCAACCGCGTCATGCAGCGCGAATCCCTGCCGCCGATTTTCCAGATGTTCATCGACTCCGGCACCGAGATTGCCACGCGTTTCGTGGACGATGCGCGCGTCGCGCTCATCTCCTTCACCGGCTCGACCCAGGTGGGACGGCAGGTGGGCGTGCGGGTGGCGCAGCGCATGGGTAAATCGCTGCTGGAGCTGGGCGGCAACAATGCGCTGATCGTGGACGAGACCGCCAATCTCAAGCTTGCGGTGCCGGCCATTGTGTTCGGCGCGGTGGGCACGGCCGGCCAGCGTTGCACCACCACGCGACGGGTGTTGGTGCACCGCTCGCGCCTCGTCGAGTTGGAAAAGCAGCTCCTCGCCGCATACCAACAGGTGCGCATTGGCGATCCGCTGGATGCCGGCACGCTGATGGGTCCTTTGATCGATCAGAACTCGGTCAAGCGTTATCTGGATGCCATTGCGGCGGCCCAGCAGCAGGGTGGTGTGCTGTTGTGCGGCGGACGCAAGCTCGAGCGCGCCGGCAATTTCGTCGAACCAGCCATCGTGCGTGCCCGCGCGGACCTGCCCATCGTGCAGACTGAGACCTTCGCACCCATCCTGTACCTGATCCCCTTCGACAACATCGAGCAGGCCATCGCCATCCAGAACTCGGTGCCGCAGGGGCTGTCCTCGGCGCTGTTCACCGACCGGCTGCAGACGGCGGAGAAGTTCCTGAGCGACTCGGGGAGCGATTGCGGCATTGCCAACATC
>JAFEGC010000292.1 GCA_018240265.1 Pseudomonadota bacterium
GCCGAAGAACTGGGCGTGCCGACCGAACACGTGACCATCGTCAACAATGACTCCGACGTTGCTCCGTGGGATGTGGGTGTGCACGCGTCACGCACGACATTCATTGCCGGCAACGGCACCCGCCGTGCCGCGCGCAAGGCCAAGGCGCAGATCCTGGAAGCCGCCGCAAAGGCGCTCGGCGAACCGGCCGACACCCTCGATCTGCGCGACCGCTCGGTCGTGCGGGACCGGTGTGGAACACCCTTGATCGAACTTGAGCGCTTGTTGCGACGCATGCACTTTCAGGCCCAGCCTGAACTGGTGATGGTCACGGACTACTACGAGCCGCCCAGCGAGCCGGAAGGCGCCAAGCATGTTTCCGATCACTCGGCCGCCTATGCCCATGCCGTGCACATCGCCGAAATCACCGTCGATACGCTGACGGGCGAGATCAAGGTCGACAAGGTGACGGTGGCGCAGGATGTCGGCCGTGTCATCAACCGGATGGGACTCGAAGGCCAGATCGAGGGCGGCATCGCCATCGGCCTCGGCTACGCCTTGAGCGAGGACATGCGCATCAAGGAGGGCAAACTGAAAAATCCGTGCTTCCGTGATTACAAGCTCATCACGGCTCCGGAAATGCCGCTCCTGGATCTGCATTTCATCGAGAGCCATTGCGCCGAAGGACCGTATGGCGCCAAAGGCATTTCCGAATTGCCGACGATCGTCATTGCTCCGGCCATTGCCAATGCGCTTTACAATGCGACCGGGGTCCGCATCTTCAAACCACCGATGTCACCGGAAACGGTTGCCCGCGCGATTCACGAACGGCGGACAACCACGCCCTGCACGACACGAGCGGCGGACAAGCGCGCCCTGCACGACGTCGTCGAAACCTGAATGCCGATGATCCTGCGATACCACGCTTGGTTGCGGGAAAAGATGGGATGTGCCACGGAGCGCATCGTCCTGCCAGGCACGGTCACGAACGTGGGCATGCTACTGGATTGGCTGCCAAGCCAGGATGAGCGATTCAAAGGCGCGTTCAGGTATATCGATACCGTGATGATCTCCGTCAATCTTAACCATGCGGATCGCAATTACCCCGTGAGTGACGCGGACGAAATCACGTTGATGCCACCCATCGCGGGCGGATGAGCAGCATGCAAACATTTCCGCCACACGCCCGACACAGTACCGTCAGGACGCAGACCTGGCACTGCTGCGAGAGCGCGTCATGATCAAGCGGCCGACGATCCTCAGCATGGAACAGGCACTTTCGCTGCCCTCCGCGACCCTGCGGTTCGCGCAGCTCGGATGGCGCGTGATCCGCGTCGAATCCACGCCCGTCGGCTTAGGGCTCCCGGGCGATCCTAATCGCTACGTGGGCGAGGTCATCGCCGATGAGGACCGACGCAGCTACTTCGTCGCACCGAACGTTGGCAAAGAAGCCATCGCTCTCAATCTCAAGGAGCAAAGCGGCCGGGATCTGCTCAAACGACTGATTCGAGCGCTCAACGTGGATGTGTTCTGCTGCAACACCATCCCGTCGCGCTATCGATCACTGGGCATCGATTACGCCACCCTGAGCGCCGATCATCCGGGCCTCGTCTGGGCAGGCATCTCGGCGCTGGGACCACAATGGCCGGAAACCCCCGGCTACGATCCGGTCATTCAGGCCATGGCCGGATACATGGATCTCACCGGCGATGCCGATGGCCAACCCACCCTGATGGGTTTGCCGATCGCAGACCTCAAGGCAGGCGATGAGGTCTACGCCAATGTGCTGCTGGCGCTGCTCGAGCGCACATCCACGGGACGTGGCCGGGAAATCCATGTGTCGATGCTGCAGGCCGCGGCGGCCTGGCTGCTCACCGTGCTGCCGCTGGTGGATTACGGCGCGGCGCGCGCCGACATGACCCGATCCGGCAATGTACACCGCAAATTCACGCCGACCGGGGTTTATCCCGCAAGCGACGGCATGATTTACCTGGCGGTGGGATCCGACCAGCAGTGGCGCAAACTCACCGCCCTGGCTCCCTTCGCTTCGCTGGGGAGCGAGGCTCGCAATACCAATGAAGGCCGGCGCCGCGACCGCGACGCACTCACGCGCGATCTTGCCGCCGCCACCGCCACGCAGACCGTGGAGCAATTGATCGCGCAGTTGACATCGGCATCCATTCCGGCCACGCAGATCCGCGATGTGCCAGCGGTGCGCATGCTCGAGCAACTCCGGGGCCGCCTCACGCATACACAGATCCCGGGCGGTCGAAAGATCGCCATGCAACCTCCCGCCGTCGACCGCGAGGACATCAGGCTCGAGATGTCGTTCCCACCCAAGTACGGCGCGGACACGCGCCGCATCCTGGGTGAAGCCGGGTGCAGTCCCGACGAGATCGCGGGCTGGGCATCAGCGGGTATCATCGCGGTCTGAGCGAGCTGACGCAGCCCGCCTGAAGCGCCCCGTTGGACCGCCTGCGCGGCGCGCGCCGCCGCGAGATACGATCAGCCGGTCTTGGAGAAGTCGGGGGCGCGCCGCTCGCCGAACGCGCTGATGCCCTCGCGCGCCGCCGCGGTGGTCGCCGACTTGCCGAATGCCGCGTAGCCGATCTCGAGCGCGGCCTTCCAGCTCCGCGCCGCGGCGCCCGCCACGATCGCCTCGTCGATGATGCTCCGGGCCGAGGCGCTGAGAATCCGGCCGTCGGCCGCCTTCGCCGGCTCCGGCGGCAATGCGCCGATGTCGACCGCACCGTCGGCCGGTCGCCGAACGCCGCCGGCCAATGCGCGCACCTTGGCCATCGCCCGTGGCAGCAGGTCTTCATAACCTGAGCAGATCTCGAGCACGCCGTGACCCGCTGCGGTCGCAGCGTCGATGCTCTCGGCAGCGCGCAGCATGCGGTGAAACATCGCCGCCGCCCGGGGCCACTTTCGATAGGGCACCACCAATCCGCCGATGCCCGGCACGATGCCCAGGCCAATCTCCGGAAACTGCAACCGCGCCGATGGCACGGCCACGATGGCATGGCAGCGAATCGCGAGCTCGAGTCCCCCGCCGAGCGCTATCCCGTTCAGCGCGGCCACGACGGGCTTGGTGGCGCGATCGATGGCGATCAGCAACCGGGACGAGGCGCGCGCATACTCCTGCGAAGCGGCCGCATCACCGAGCATGCTCGGGAATCGGCCGATGTCGGCACCGGCCGAGAACGCGCGGCGGCCATATCCGGTGATCACGAAGCCCGTGGTGGCCTCATCCTTCATGTGTTCGTCGAGAACGGCGCGAATCTCCTCGTTGAGATCGTCATGCAGCGCATTGAGCGCGTCGGGGCGCCGGATGGTGATGATGCACACGCCGTCGACGTGATCGGTGATGATGTAGCGACGGAACTTCGTATAGGCCGGCAAGGCGCGTGTACGCCGCGGCATCCCTTTGCGCTCCTTGCCGAGGCGCCGCAACAGCCGGTCCACTTCCTTTTGGCCGTCACGCTGCATGAGCGCGAGAGGCCCGGACTTCAAGCCGAAGGCGAGTCGCGCACCCAGTTCCAAGTCCGCCGCCGAGCCGATCTGCCGGTCGAGGATGTCGATGGCCTGCGCGTAGAGAATGCCGAGCATGCGGTCGCGGATGTGCTGCCGCAGCGGCTCGGGCGGCGCGTCCGCCTCTGTCGAACGCGCCGGGAGTTTCCATCGGTCCACCGAGGAGAAGACGCGCGCCGGCGTGTAGTGCGCGCCCTCCTCTTCGGCCTGCAAGGTGTTGGTCTCGTG
>JAFEGC010000293.1 GCA_018240265.1 Pseudomonadota bacterium
GGAGCCGGGATAGCGAATCGGGCCGGACGATCCAGGTGCTGCGCGACTGTGTCGAACTGGGGCTCGGCCAGCATGTGGTGATCACGATCGGCAAGTACAATACCGAGAGCTTCGAGAAAACCGTCGAATTCTGTGTAAAGCACGGTATCGCGTATAACCGCTCGCCGCTGGTCCCACGCGGGTCGGGATCCGGCTGCTTTGCCGGCATGGCATTCGACAGAAATGACCTAGAACAACACTTCCACCCCGCGCTGCGCCGTCATCCACACGGTTACGTGAGTTACACGCCGTATTTCCTCTCGCCCGAGCTGCACGCGCAAGTTTCCGGGGGCATTCGCAACAATACGGTTCCGCAGAACCCTTCCATCGGCTGCTGGGTCGGATCGTGGCTCACCATCAATGCAGAGGGAGATGTATCCCTTTGCCCCGTGTTGCTGGACGCGCTGAGCGCCGGCAATGTCCGGGACAAGCCCGTTGACGAGCTTGTGGAGTCCAGCCCACTCATCGCCCAGATAACCGACCGCTCCCAGCTCAAGGGCCGCTGCGGCCGCTGCCGCTATCAGTACACCTGCGGGGGATGCCGCGCCATGGCACTGTATCACAGCGGGGATTACATGGGAGAGGACCCCACGTGCTTCTTCGATCCGGTGGATCGATCCACCGTCAGCGAACATGAGGCGGAAACGAACCGGGTCTTCAAGCAATACCTGTTGGTCTCGCGGGCAGCTGGGGCTTACAAGCCGCCGGCAGGTTGCCGGCTTTCGGGATCGCCATCGCCGGTCACGCCGGCCAAGGGCTGATCCGATCGAGCGCGAGGCGCGGATCAATCTTCGTACCCGCTAACAACCTCATCAGTCCCTGGCTTTTCCCGCCAACGTCGGCGCGCTGTCGCGCGAGAGGTTGTTTATGTCTTCTGTCGTCGTCGTGCGCGGCCTCTGCCATGAATTTCCGAGCGGCCGTGAACTCTTCAACCAATTGAACTTTTCCCTCGAGACGAGGCTTACAGCCCTGGTGGGCCCCAATGGAATCGGCAAGACATGCTTGGCAAGGCTTCTCGCTGGCGACCTGAACGGAAGCTCATCGGGGGTCCGTGGTGGGATGCCCCAAAGATGCTGCGCGGAACTCTTCAGCGCCGAGCACAACAGTCAAGTGGAAGGATCGGCGTCGCGACGCTGCAGAGAACACAAGCTGCGGTTCGAGATGCGTACCAAGCACTGGGTGATCTGAAGAACGAGCCGGTTTCCTGGAGCACTGATCGTGGTTTCACATGATCGACGGTTTTTGGAGAACTGCGGTGTCACGCAGGAATTGTCGATGTAGGGCGCTGAGCGCCGGCTCGTTGGGGGAAGGTGGCTGTGTTCGAGCGGACAGCTCGATGCCTCATGGCGCAGGTCTCCATGATAAATTAGCATCGATACGCGGAACTTACGCACAAACGCGCAGCATGGAAAACACCGGGAAAATGGAGCTTTCAGTCGAAAAACGCAGCGGTCCGATCGACCAAAGATTGTCGGTTGCGCCCATGCTGGACTACACCGACCGCCACTGCCGGTTCATCCATCGCTTGTTTTCGCCGCACGCGCGCCTGTACACCGAGATGGTGGTGGCGGCGGCGGTGGTGCGCGGGGATGCGCGGCGGTTGCTCGAGTTCGATCCCGCCGAACATCCGGTGGTACTGCAGCTCGGCGGTTCGGACCCGACGGAGCTGGCGGCGGCGGCGCGCATCGGCGCCAGCATGGGCTATGACGAGATCAACCTGAACGTGGGCTGCCCCAGCGACCGTGTGCGTGACGGCGCCTTCGGCGCCTGCCTGATGCGCGAACCGCGCACCGTGGCTTCCTGCATGGCGGCGATGGCCGATGCCGTGAGCGTGCCGGTGAGCGTGAAGTGCCGTATCGGGCTGGATTCGGACCAGCGTTACGAAAGCTTCGCGGCCTTCATCGACACCGTGGCCGGTGCCGGGGTGCGTCGTTTCGTCGTGCACGCCCGCAACGCCATCCTGTCTGGCCTGTCGCCGAAGCAGAATCGCGAGATCCCGCCGCTCAAGTATCCGTTCGTTTACCGTCTCAAGCGCGAGCGTCCCGACCTGCAGGTCACGCTCAACGGCGGACTAAAAGATTGCGAATCGGCGCTGATGGCGCTGCGCGCCGGGCTCAACGGCGTGATGTTGGGTCGGGCGGCGTATCAGCGGCCGGCGCTTCTCGCCGAACTGCAGCGCGCGCTCATCGACCCGGCCTGGACCGTGCCGAGCCCCTTGGCCATCCTCGAAGCGGTGGTGCCTTATGCGCGCGAGCAGTTACAGCGCGGCGTGCGGCTGCACGCCATCACGCGCCACTTGAGCGGTCTGCTGAACGGGGTGAGCGGCGCGCGCGCCTGGCGGCGTTTTCTGTCCCAGTGCGCCGCGCGCCCCGGGGCGCCAGCCGAGATTCTGTTGGCCGGCGCCGACATCCTGAGGCGAGCTGCGTAAGGGATCGGGGTATCCACGGCCCACGCTGAGCCGACATTAAGTATAATTGCGCGACGTCATGGGTAACGAAGCGGAACTTGCCATCGTATTCGCCGATGTGGTCGGCAGCATGAAGCTGTACGAGCAGCTCGGTGATCTGAAAGCCCGCGAAATGGTGGCCATCTGCATCGACACCATGCGCCAGGCCACCGAGCAGCACGACGGCACGGTGATCAAAACCATGGGCGATGAGGTGATGTCCACCTTCCCGTCCGCGGACGATGCGCTGAATGCCGCCGCGCAGATGCAGAAGCAGATCTCGACCAATCCGGCCCTGAAGGTGAACGAGCACTCCGTCGCCATTAGAATTGGCTGCAATTACGGTCCGGTAGTTATTGAAAATAGAGATATTTTTGGCTCCGCCGTGCATACGGCCAACCGCATGACCAGTCAGGCCAAGGCCGGCCAGATCATGACCACCTCGGCCCTCGTCGACCGGCTTTCACCGGACTGGCGCGCCTGCGTACGGCAGATCGACATCGCCACGGTGAAGGGGCGCAGCAGCGAGCTGGCGCTGTTCGAGGTGCTGTGGCAGACCGAGGACATCACCAGCATGGTGCCCGCGATTGCGCTGGCCTCGCGTAACAAGTCTACGGAGAAGCCGCACCGGCTGCGCCTGCGCTACCAGGGCCAGGAAGTCATCGTGGACGAACGCCGCAACAACATCAGCATGGGTCGGGCGGAGGAGAACGACCTGGTGGTCAAGGGCAACCTCATCTCCCGCCTGCACGCGCGCATCGAAATCAGCCGCAACAAGTTCATGCTCATCGACCAGAGTACCAACGGCACCTTCGTGCAGGGCAAGGATGGTGACGAGGCCTTCGTGCGGCGCGATTCCATGCAGATCCGTGCCGAAGGGCTCATTGGTCTGGGCAAGGCGCCGGACAGCAATTCCTCTCAGGTCATCCGTTATATCTGCGAGGAGTGAGCGCCGTCGCGGCGGTCCATCAAGCCGCCCGCGACTCGTCACCCCCGGCTAGGTGCTCGCGGTTATGCGCCGCGGTTCAGCTCAGCCGGGCCACTGCGGCGGCGTGTTCTTCCTGCAGCGCCTTGGGCAGACGCGCTCCGAACTGGCGCAGGTATCCACCGACGCTCTTCATTTCCTCCACCCACAGATCGCGGTTCACCGCCAGCAACTCTTGCATCGCGCCTGCGGGAAGATCCAGTGAGCGGGTGTCCAAGTCCGCCGGCGAGGGCAGGTATCCAATGGGCGTTTCGTGCGCCGGCG
>JAFEGC010000294.1 GCA_018240265.1 Pseudomonadota bacterium
CTCGAGGCCGGCGTGGACGTGCTGCTGGAAAAGCCCATTACCGTCACACCGCGGGAAGGCGCCGAGCTGGTGGCCATCGCGCGCCGTTCTGGCCGCATTCTGCAGGTCGGGCATCTGGAGCGTTTCAACGCCGTCATCCAGGCGGTCACGCCCCGGCTCAGCGCGCCGCGTTTCATCGAGTCGGCTCGGTTGGCGCCGTTTCGCCAGCGCGGCACCGAGGTCGACGTGGTGCTCGACCTGATGATCCACGACATCGATCTGATCCTGAGCATGGTGCGCTCGCCGGTGGTGGCGCTGGATGCCATCGGCAGCAGCGTGTTCTCCAACGAGATCGACATCGCCAATGCGCGCCTGCGCTTCGAGAACGGCTGCGTCGCCAATGCCACCGCCAGCCGCGTGAGCCTGAAGACCGAACGCAAGCTGCGCGTGTTCGAGGACGATGCTTATCTGTCGGTGGATCTGCATCAGAAGATTCTCACTGTCATCCGCAAGGCCGCCGGGCCGGTGCCGGAGGGCATGCCGCCGGTGTCCATCGATGAGCGCAATTTCGAGCAGGGCGATGCGCTGAAGGACGAGATCCAGGCCTTCCTGCACTCGGTGAACACGCGCGAAGCGCCGCTGGTCAGCGGCGAGGATGCGTTGTTGGCGCTGACCACGGCCGTGCAGATCACCGAGCAGGTGCGACGCTCGCGGGCGCGTTTCAAAAGCTAGCGTAACCGGTGGGCCGGATGCGGTTCTCAGGGCTTGGATTTCACCGCAGGCAGGCTCAGATCATCCACCAGCGTCACCCGATCGACGAAATAGCGCGTGTCGCCGAAACAGTCGGTGGGCAGGCCGCGATGCTCGGAGTAGTGGAGCTGCACCTGGCGACCGACGCTGCGGCCGAGTTGATTCGCCACGGCTGCACTGCGCACACTGAATTCCCAGATCTGCGGCGCGACGCCAGCCACCACATACTGCGCCAGCTCGCCCTCGTAGGTCTTGCACAGCCAGCCGCGCTTGGAAAACTTCAGCACGATGCCGGCGCGCTCGCCTTCCGAGTAGGACCAGGCCAGCGCCAGCCAGCTCCACAGCGTCAAGCTCACGACCAGCAGGATGGCGATGCCGGCGACGAGTCCCAGGCCGCCGCGGCGTCGGGGAGGCGTAAGGTTCGGTGTGTCGGCCGCGGTGTTCATCCGATGCGGATCTCGCGCACCCAGCCGAAGCTGTCCGGCGCGCGGCGCTCCTGGATGGACAGGAGCGATTCACGCAGTCGCGCGGCCAAGACGTCCAACAGCTTCGGCGCATGCGCCGAGCCGTCTGCGTCCACCAGTTGCCTGATGGGCGCGACGATGGCTGCCGTGCCGCAGGCGAACAGCTCGGTGCAACGCCCGCTGCCGATCTGCCCGATCAGCTCGTCGATTTCCATGCGGCGTTCATGCAGTTTGAGCCCGTCGCGCCGTGCGATGGCGATGAGCGAGTCGCGGGTGATGCCCGGCAGGATGGTGCCATCCAGCGCCGGCGTGTGCAGTTCGCCGTCGATGACGGCGAACAGATTCATGCCGGACAGTTCCTGGATGTAGCGGTGCTCGGGCGCATCCAGCCACAGCACCACGTGATGACCGCGCGTGCCTGCGGCGGAGGTCGCGCGCAACGAGGCCGCGTAGTTGCCGCCGGTTTTGGCGGTACCGGTGCCGCCAAGACCGGCGCGCGAGTCCTTGCGTTCGATGGCCACGCTCATCGCGCCCGAGGCATAGGGTTCCACGGGGTTGGCGATGACGATGAAGCGCAATGTGGTGGAGTTGCGAATCATGTAACCCGGTTCGGTGCCGTACACGAATGGTCGCAAATACAGGGACCGGCCTGAGATGCGCGGAATGAACGGCGCGCAGGCGCGAACCATGGCCTCCACGCCCTCCAGGAACAGATCCTCCGGCAGCACTGGGATGGACAGGCGGGCCGAGGAATTGGCCAGCCGCTGCCAGTGATCATGGGCACGGAACAGATTGGGTTGTTCGTGGCCCACGCGATAGGCCTTCATGCCCTCGAACACCAGCTCTGCGTATTGCAGGGCACGCGCGCCGGGATAAATCTGCAGCGGCCCATATTCCAGCAGCTGGCGTGAACCCCAGTGCCTGCCATCGTACTCGCAGCTGTACATGACCGGCGCAGTCACCAGGCCGAAGCCCAGCGTCGCCGGCAGCTGGAACGAGGCGATGGCTCCAGGGCATTCCGGGGCGATGCGGTAGCCCGTTTCTGCTTTGCGCTCAGCGGCGGAGGTAAGCATCGGTTCCCTTCAACCAATCCTGACGGGGCGGGTTGAAGACGTCCACGTCCAGCGTGTCTTCCAGCGCCAGTGCGCGGTGCGGTACGTTGGAGGGAATGACCAGCACCTCGCCGGCGCGCACGATCTCGGTCTGTTCGTCGTTGGTGCCGAGCCAGAGTTGCAGCGCGCCGCTCAGGATGTAAGTGATCTGCTCGTTTTCATGCACATGGCGCGGCACGTCATCGCCCTTCTTGAGCAGGACCTGGGCGATCATCAGCCGCTCGGTGCTGATGAAGCGCCGGGTGATGCTGCCCTTCATCGGCTCCAGGGCCAGGTCGGACCAGCGATAGTACTTGGCGAGATTGGCGCTCATGGGATGGTCATCCGGGGGACTGGAACTGGGGATCGATGGGCGCATCATGCCCGAAAACCAGGCGATTGGTTTCATTGGCGAGGCCGACCACGGCCAGCAGTTCCTGGAACTGTTCCTCGGTCATGCCTTTCTTGCGGGCGGCGGCCGAGTGCGAGGCGATGCAATAGCGGCAGTTATTGGTGACGCTGACGGCGACGTAGATCAACTCCTTGGTGAGCGGATCCAGAGCTCCGGGCTGCATCACTTCCTTGACGGATTGCCAGATGCGCTTGAGCGTCGGCGGATGATGCGCGAGCACTTTCCAGAAGTTGTTGACCCAATCCACCTTGCGGGTGGTCATGATGTCGTCATAGACGGCGCGGACCTCGGCGTTCGCTTCGGCGTATTCGATGGGCTTGGTCATGGCGCAGCTCTACGGCACGATGGCGATGACGCGCGCCGGAAAGCCGGAGCCGCCCTGCGGTTTGGGGAAGCTCACCATGACCAGCGCGCCGGCTTCCGGCACCTGATCGAGATTGGCCAGCATTTCGATCTGGTAGTGGTTCTTGCCCAGGATCCAGGACTCCAGCGAGTAATCGTCCTTGGTGGTGGCGAGACCCGGATCGGTGTCGGTGGTCTCGTGACCGGAGGCGGTGATGCCGCGCTCCTCGTACAGGAGTTTCAGCACCGGCATGCTCCAGCCAGGATAATGCGCCACGCCCTTGGCGTCCTTGTTCTGGATGGCATCGTTGTCCGGCCAGCGCTTGCTCCAGTCGGTGCGCATGGCGACGAAGGCATGCGCCGGGATGCGCCCGTGTTTCGACTCCCAGGCCTTCACATCATCGAGCGTGAGCACGTAGTCGGGATTCTTCGCGACTTTTTCATGCACGTCCAATACCACCAGCGGCATCAGCATGTCCTTGGGTTCGACCTGGTCCACCGACTTCAGCCCTTCGTGGAAATGCGCCGGGGAGTCGATGTGCGTGCCCCATTGTCCGGTGTGGCAGAATTCCTGGATGATAAAGCCGTCTTTCTTGATGGTGTAGAGCACGTTCACCTTCTCGTTCGGCATGCCCTTCCAATGCGGGATGTCGGGTCCAAAGGTGTGCGTCAGATCG
>JAFEGC010000295.1 GCA_018240265.1 Pseudomonadota bacterium
GAATCCTGCTTGGCATAGGTGACGTAGATCTGGGTGGCGCCGGCGCTGCCGGTGCTCAGAGCCTGGATGCCGAAGGGTGCGAAGCCCGCCGGAATGGCCGGATCGGAGAAGGTGAACGCGGTCGATGAGCTGGTCTGTTTGGCGAACGCGGCATCGAACACATCCACCTTGCCATTATGAAAATCGGTGGCGTACAAATACTGCTTGCCGCCGTTGATGGCGATGGCGAGGCCCTTGTAGCTGGCGCCGCCGGCATCGGTATACATGGCGATGGCGTGACCGGCATCCACATCCGCCGACCAGCCGGCGATCATCCCGCCTTCGCCGTCGAAAATGAAACTCGCGCCGCCGGATTTACCCGCGGCCGACACCACGAAATCCGTCGCGGTCGCATTGAACACGATGCCGGTGGCATCGAAGCCCGACGGCAGATCCACCACCAGCGGCGCGGCATGCGGCTGCGCCTTGCCATTGCCGTCGTACAACGTGGAGGACTCGGAGTGGTTGTTGGCCACCCAGGCGAAGAACGAGCCCGCCGGAATGGACAGACCCCAGGGATTGGTGAGATGCGCATCCACCTCCTTGGCCGCGCCGGCCGTATCCGCGGACAGGTTGGTCAGCGCGAAGGCGCTGGCGGCGTTCACGGTGAGCGTCGCCGAACCGCTGCCGCTGCTGTAGATACCGCCGGTGCAGCTCAAGGAATAAGTCTGATCGCCCGCGGCGGTGGGCGTGACCGTGGTCGAACCGGTGGCGGACTGGCTGCCGCTCCACGCGCCGCTGGCCGTGCAGCCCGTTCCATTGGACGACCAGGTCAGCGTTGCGCTCTGGCCCAGCGTGATGGTGGTCGGCGCCACGGAAATCGTCACCGTCGCCGGCGAACTCGCCGAGCCGCCACCGCCGCCGCCTCCGCCGAAGCCGGAGAAGCTGCCGGTGTCGGAAAAACCCACGCCGGTTCCCAAGCAGCCGGTGGACCCGCGTGTCAAGGCCTCGAAGAGCGGCCTGCTGGCCTTCCAGGACGATCTGGCCGACCTGCGTGACAAGGGGGACTTGGATAAGTTTTCCAAGAATCAGAACAAGACCAACGATCCGGGCGATGTCACCGTGGTGCAACGCTCGCTGATCGCCTCCAAGGCCGGCGGCACCAGCGGCGGCATTTCCACCAGCAGCATCAGCAGCGGATTGGCGGCGGGGAGCGGCTCGCTCCACGGCATCGCCACCACCCAGGTCAAGGACCCGACGCTGGGCGCGGGCGGGCGCGCCGTGCATGCCGGCGGCAGCGGCAAGGCCTCGCGCAGCGCCGAGGAGGTGGCCCTCGTGTTCGACCGCAACAAGGGCGCGATCTACGCGCTGTACACGCGCGCGCTGCGCGACAACCCGGCCATGCAGGGCAAGGTGGTGCTGGAAATCACCATTGCACCGTCGGGCGAGGTGACCGCGGCGCGTGTGGTGTCGAGCGAGTTGAACGATGCGGAATTCGAACGCAAGCTGGTGGCGCGGGTGCGTCTGTTCAGGTTCGAAGCCCGCGACGTGGCGACCATGACCACCACCAAGCCCATCGATTTCTTCCCGCAGTGATGTTGCCGGCCCGATGAACATCCAGTCTGAAATCGACTTCTTCAGCGAGCTTGGTCTGGTGGACAAGGCACGTTTTCTTACCCGCCTGATGGGCGAGGTGTCCGAGGAAGTGAAGGTCGGCGGGAGCGACGGTCAGGATCTGTCGCGCTACCGCTTCGCAGTGGAGATCAACCAGCGCCTGTCGCGACTGGTGTACCAGATTCTGAGCGAGGACCTGGCGCGACCGCAGGATGATGTGATCATCCGCATGCTGCTCAGCGCCCGCGCCGACAAGGGCACCGAGCGGCTCATGCACAAGGCCTACAGCCGGGTGGTGACGAACTTCGAAAGCCACGACACCACGGTGCTGCTCAACGCTACCTGAGCCGTGCTACGGGGCGCGCGCAGCGGGCGCGCATAGCGCAGACCCGGCGGGTTCTCAGTCCTCATTCAGCAGTCCGAGCAGCGTTTCGCCGTAACGCGCGAGTTTGTGCTTGCCGATGCCGGGAACGCCGGCGAGTTCGTCCGCGTCGCGCGCGGCGCTGCGCGCCAGTTCCGTAAGCGTTGCATCGTGGAAAATCACGTAAGCCGGCACGCCCTGGCGCCTCGCTTCCTCCAGCCGCCATTGCTTCAGGCGCGCGAGCCGCTGCTCCGCCGCCGGAGACGCTTCGGCCTCGGCATCGACCGTGGCGGCCCGGCGCGCCCCGCCGCGGCGCGCCGGTTCCGCGCGGGCCAGCGAGCGCATCGCCACACTGACCTCGCCCTTGAGCGCCGGTCGTGCCCGCTCGGTGAGCTTCAGCGCGCCGTAGGCGCCATGATCCACCCGCAGGTACCCGAGCGCCACCAACTGCCGGAACACGTTGCGCCACTGCGCCACGTCGAGCTGGCGGCCGATGCCGAACACGCTCAAGTTGTGGTGTTCCCAACGCATCAGCTTGTCGCTGCCGGCACCGCGCAGCACGTCGATGACATGCGCGGCGCCGAAGCGTTGGCCGGTGCGGAACACCGCCGACAGGGCCTGCCGGGAGGCGGTGGTGGCGTCCCAGGTAAGCGGCGGGGACAGGCAGTTGTCGCAATTGCCGCAGGGGCCGGAGCTTTCGCCGAAATAGGCCAGCAGTTGCACGCGGCGGCACTGCGCGGATTCGCACAATCCCAGCAGCGCATCCAGCTTGGACATCGACACACGCTTGTGGGCTTCACCGGCCTCGCCCAATTCGATCAGCCGGCGCTGTTGCACCACATCGCCCAGGCCGTAGGCCATCCAGACTTCCGCGGGTTCGCCGTCGCGACCGGCGCGCCCGGTCTCCTGATAATAGCCTTCGATGCTACGCGGCAGATCCAGGTGCGCCACGAACTTGACGTCGGGCTTGTCGATGCCCATGCCGAAGGCGATGGTGGCCACCATGACGATGCCGTCCTCGCGCTGGAAACACCGCTGGTGCTGCGCGCGGCGCTGCGCGTCCATGCCGGCGTGGTAGGGCAGGGCGTTGATCCCCCGGCGCATGAGCCAAGCGGCGGTCTCCTCGACCCGCTTGCGCGTCAGGCAATACACGATGCCCGCCTCGCCCCGATGGCCTTGATCGATGAAGCGCAGGAGCTGCGCGCGCGCGTCGTTCTTGTCGACGATGGTGTAGCGGATGTTGGGTCGGTCGAAGCTTGCGACGAACACCCGGGCGGCGGGCAAGGTCAGGCGCTCGAGGATTTCCTCGCGCGTATGCGGGTCGGCGGTGGCGGTGAGCGCGATGCGCGGCACGCCCGGATAACGCTCGTGCAGGAGCGAGAGCTGCAGATATTCGGGACGGAAGTCGTGCCCCCACTGCGATACGCAGTGCGCCTCATCGATGGCGAACAGCGAAATGCGCACCTGGTCGAGCAGTTCCAGGCAACGCGGCGTGGTCAGCCGTTCAGGCGCCACGTACAGCAGTTGCAAATCGCCCTTGGCCAGACGCCGTTCCACCTCCTGTGCTTCGGCAGCATCGAGGCTGGAGTTGAGATAGGCGGCGCGCACGCCCAGCTGGCGCAGAGCCGCAACCTGGTCTTGCATCAGCGCGATCAGTGGCGAGATCACTACCGCAGTGCCGGGCCGCGCCAGCGCCGGAACCTGGTAGCACAGGGATTTGCCGCCGCCGGTGGGCA
>JAFEGC010000296.1 GCA_018240265.1 Pseudomonadota bacterium
GGCCGCTCGTGGTTGGCACGCGACGGAGTGGCGCCTTGACGAACAAGCCGGTTCGACAGCCGGCGGGTGGCCGCATCGACCGCTCGAAGCCGCTGGCGTTTCGACTGGAGAAGCGGCTGCTGCAAGGTTATGCCGGAGATACACTCGCCTCAGCACTGCTAGCATGCGGGGTCCGGCTCCTCGGCCGCAGTCTCAAGTACCACCGACCCCGGGGCATCCTGTCGGCAGGCATCGAGGAACCGAACGCCCTCGTGACGGTCGGCGAGGGCGCGCGCCGCACACCCAACGTTGCAGCCACGGTTCTTGAACTGTATGACGGTCTGGTCTGCGAACGGCAGAATGGCTGGCCATCGGTCGGATTCGACGTCGCTGCCGTCCTGGGTTGGTTTGCACCGCTCCTCGGTGCTGGTTTCTACTACAAGACGTTCATGGGTCCGCGCCGTGGCTCGTGGATGTTCTACGAGCCGTTCATCCGGCGCACGGCGGGTCTTGGCCGCGCGACGCATGAGCCCGACCCAGACCGCTACGAATCCAGGCATGCCCATGCCGACGTGCTGGTCGTGGGAGCTGGACCCGCGGGCCTCGCAGCGGCGCGAGCCGCCGGCCGCGCGGGATGCCGAGTGCTTCTGGTCGAGCAGGACTTCATTCCTGGAGGCAGTGCTCTGCGAGCACCGCTTGACAGCCTAGAGGACAGCTGCTGCCGTTCACTCGCAGCCGAACTCGCCTCGCTCCCCAATGTGGAGATGCTGACGCGAACGACCGCCTTCGGCACCTATGATGGACAGACGGTCGCGCTTCTCCAGCGTCGCGATCACGCCCGGCCCGATGCGATCAGGGGCGAGGCGCGTGAAGTGCTCATGACGGTTCGGGCCCGCTCGATCATCTACGCGACCGGCGCCATCGAGCGGCCGCTCATCTTTGCGGACAACGATCGTCCCGGCGTAATGCTCGCCGGCGCGGTCCGCACCTATCTCAATCGCTTTGCGCTCAGGCTCGGGCAACGCGCCGTGCTAGCAACCAACAATGACTCGGCCTGGGCCACCGCGCTCGACCTCGCAGCCGCGGGCACTTCGGTGACGCTGGTCGATGAGCGGCCAACTGCTCCTGCCATGCTCGCCGACGCAGCGCACCGAGCCGGTGTCGAGGTCCGGCTCGGAACCCGCATGCTGCGTGCAATCGGCGGCCACGCACTGCGTGGCGCAGAACTCCTCGGGGACGGGGCAACCAGGCGTGAGCGCATCGCCTGTGACCTCATCGGCATGTCCGGGGGGTGGTCTCCCACCGTGCACCTGACGGCGCACACCGGGATCCGGCCAGTCTACGACGCGCGCCTCGACTCCTGCGTGGCCGGGTCCCTGCCCGCGGGCGTCTTCGCCGTGGGCGATGTAGCGGGACGCGGAAGCACAGCGCTCGCAGACGGCCACGCTGCCGGCGAGGACGCCGCGCGCCACGCCGGAGCACGCGGCGATGCCGGTGATCCACCGCCGTTTCCAGGTCCGGCCTGGCCGGACGGTCACCTGCCCTCTCCGCCTGGCCGCGTACCAGGTCGCGGCAAGGCCTTCATCGACTACCAGGGCGACGTCACGACCGATGACATTGCGCTCGCACGCGAGGAAGGCTACGAGTCGGTGGAGCACCTCAAGCGCTACACGGCGCTGGGCATGGGTACCGATCAAGGCAAGACCAGCAACGTCGGGGGAGCCCGCTTGATGGCCGAACTCCGGGGGTTCGGGCACGAGCGCGTCGGCGCAACCACCTTCCGCCCACCGTATGCGCCGGTCTCGATCGGAGCACTCGCCGGACGCAGCACCGGCGCGCACTTCCGTCCGACGCGCCGCACGCCGATGCACGATTGGCACCTCGCAAATGGCGCGACGATGATCGAGGCCGGTCCAT
Organism: Pseudomonadota bacterium; assembly: GCA_018240265.1. Taxonomy (GTDB): domain Bacteria; phylum Pseudomonadota; class Gammaproteobacteria; order Steroidobacterales; family Steroidobacteraceae; genus TMP-86. The sequence continues at coordinate 1,897 of JAFEGC010000296.1, forward strand.
GGCTCCGGCCCTGGTATTACCGCTGGGCTGGCGCCGAAGTCGCCGACGCATACGTAGCCGAGATGAATCTCGTCCGCAGCGGTGTCGGCATCTCGGACATCTCCTCGCTGGGCAAGATAGACGTGCAAGGACCGGACGCCGGCGAGTTCCTCGACCGTGTGTACGTCAACGATTTTAAAAAGCTGGCGGTTGGCAAGGCTCGCTACGGCGTCATGCTAAATGACGACGCGACCGTGCTCGATGATGGCACGACCGCGCGCTTTGACCAAACAACCTGGTTCATGACGACCACGACCGCGCAGGCGGCCGAGGTCATGTCGTGGCTGGAGTTCCTGCTGCAAACCGCATGGCAGAAGCTGCGCGTGCAGGTGGTTTCAGTCACCGACCGCTGGGCAGGCATGTCGGTCGCGGGCCCGAAAGCACGCGAGGCACTGTCGCTCGCGCTGCCGAACGCCGAGCTCTCGAATGAGGCACTTCCACACATGGGCGTCCGTGAACTCGACATCGAGGGCATCCCGGTACGGCTCCTGCGACTGAGTTTTTCGGGCGAGCTCGCCTATGAAGTCTACGTGCCCGCCGATCACGGCACCGCGATGTGGGAACGGATCCTCGGGAATGCTGCGTCGCTCGGTATCCGACCCTATGGCCTCGAAGCGCTCGCATCGCTACGCATCGAGAAGGGCCATGTAGCAGGGCTCGAGCTCGACCACCGAACGACACTCGATGATCTCGGGCTCGGCCGGATGGCCTCGCGGACCAAGCCATTCGTCGGTTGCGTACTGCGGCAACGTGAGGAACTTCAGTCGCCCGAACGCTGGCAGCTCGTGGGTCTCGAGTGCATCGAGCCCGCAAGCAGACTGCGTGGCGGCGCAATCCTGTTCGCCAGTGGCGATGTCATCGGTGGGCACGGGCGCGGCTACATCACATCGGTGACCTGGTCCACCGTACATCAGAAACTGATCGCGCTCGCCCTCTACCAAGGTGGGCTGCGGCATGAGGGAGAGGAGATCGTGTGTGCGTTTCCGCTGCGGAACGAGACGGTTCGCGCACGGATCGTCTCCCCGGTATTCGTGGATCCCCCCGGGGAGCGCTTTCGTGTTTGAGGCACGCTCGGCACTGGCTGAATGCGATGCCCGGACAGATCATGCTGGGCTGGACGGCCAGCGCACGCTGCGCCTTGGCGAAGTACGAGGCGGCCACCTGCTGCAACTTGGCGTGTTCCCGGGTGCAATGCCCGCAGTGACTGCAGCAGTCGATGCGGTCCTCGGCACCAGCCTGCCGGCCTCACCGATCATCGCCACCGAACTTGCCGATCATCGGATCTTTCGGATTGCGCAGGATCAGTACTGGGTGCTAACGCCGAATGCGTCGCTCGCCCGCCGGCTGCGGGCCGCCGTGCCGGCCGATGCCGGCAGCGTCACCTCACTCGACGGCGCGAGAGTCCGGCTCCTGATCGAGGGAGCAACGGCGCAACGGCTGCTCGGCCAGTTGCTGTCGATCGACCTCGACCGCGCGATGTTTCCGGCCGGTCATTTCGCGCAGACCGGAATCCACCACGTCGGTGGGCTTCTGCATCACGCACGCACCGACCGCTACGAATACCTCACGCTTCGAACCTATGCAGTGTCCGTCCTGGAGATTATCGCCGACGCGGCACGCCCATTCGGCTACCAAACCTTCAACGAGGAGATCTGACCGCCAATGAAGACACATACCCGAGTTGCAGTGATCGGCGGTGGAGTCGTCGGATGCAGCGTGCTGTACCATCTGACCAAGGCGGGCTGG
>JAFEGC010000297.1 GCA_018240265.1 Pseudomonadota bacterium
CCTCGCCTTCTAGGATGGTCAGGAGAAAGCTCGGGAGCCGTAGCGCGCGCAGATGTCGTGGAGACCGCGCGCGCTTTGCCCCGAGCGAGGGCGGAGCCGTGCGGCGAGCGATTGCACAGACTCGATGCTTCGATGCGGCGACGCGGGCGGTTGTGGGACTGGGCAAGACAGCGCGGGTGCCAGGGCCGCGGCTGAGCTGAATCAGGAGCCCCGGTTGGAGGGGTCCTGATTCTTCAGGCTGCCACGGTCCTGGATTCCTGCAGCCCGAGACCGCTGATCCCGAGGCGCATGACCTGTCCGACGGACAGGAATCGGGGTGGCCGGAATCCCATGCCGACGCCTGGCGGAGTACCGGTGCTGATAATGTCTCCCGCCTGCAGGCTCATGAACTCGCTGATGTAGGAGACGAGTCTCCCGACGCCGAAGATCATCTCGCGCGTGGAACTGCCCTGGCATCGATGTCCATCGACCTCCAGGAAGAGTTCGAGCGCTTGCGGATCAGGCACCTCGTCGGCAGTCACGAGCCACGGGCCTATGGGCGCGAATGTGTCGTAGCTCTTCCCCTTGACCCATTGGCCACCACGTTCGAGCTGATACGACCTTTCGGACACATCGTTGACGATGCAGTAGCCGGCCACGTGATCGAAAGCATGGTGCACGGGTATTCCGGCGCCGGGCTTGCCAATGACGACGCCGAGTTCCACTTCCCAGTCGGTCTTCATCGAGGCTCGCGGTATCTTCACATCATCGTTCGGTCCGCAGATGGCGCTCGTCGCCTTCATAAACAGCACGGGTTCGCTTGGCACGATCATGCCGGCCTCGGCGGCGTGATCACGGTAGTTCAGCCCGACACAGATGATCTTCCCTACCGACCCAACGCAGGGGCCGAGTCGTACGTGGCACGGTACCAGCGGCAAGTCGCCGGCTGCAAGCTGCGCAATCTGTGCGAGTCGCCCCGGACCTAGCACATCACCGGTAATGTCTGCCACGTGGCCGGAAAGGTCACGAATACCCCCGGTGGCGTCTACCAGGCCAGGCCGTTCACGCCCCTTCTCTCCGTATCTCACGAGTTTCATCGATTCGTACCCAGTCTGTAGAAAGCCATGGCGTTTGAATGCCAGAATCTGTGCTGCTCGGTCGCCGGTACGCCCGCCAGCAGCGTCTCGAGCAATGCAACCCATTCGCCGTACGCAATGGCATCGGTGGAGACCGGCCAATCGCTGCCGTACATGATCCGATCGAAGCCGAAAGCCTCTACCGCCACTTCGATGTAGCGGGCGAGTTCGTCGCGTGTCCACAGGGAGTGGTTCGCTTCGGTGGCGACTCCGGAGATTTTGCAGTGTACGTTCGGCAGCGCAGCGAGCTCGCGGATCTGGTGCGCCCAAGGCTCCATGAGACCATCCCGAATGTTAGGTTTGCCAATGTGGTCCAGCACCATGCGCACTCGTGGCAGACGATTCGCGAATTCGACGATGCGTGCCATGTGCCGGTGGTCGATGCAGATGTCGAAACTCAGATCGAACTCCTCGAGCAGGCTTACGCCATCGAGAAACGCTGGTGAAAGGCAGAAGTCGAGATCCGGCTGGAACTGGATGATCTGTCGTACACCCTTCAGCAGCGGATGTCGCTGCAGCCGCACGAGGTCCTCGCGCACGCTGGCTCCCTTGTAGAGCGGCGCCCACGCGACGATGCCCTGTAACCTTGGATCCTGCGCCGCCAGCGACATGATCCATGCGGCTTCTTGGTCGTACGCATCAGGGATCGCTTCGCACTGCACGAAGACCATGGCCTCCACGGACAGGCCCGCGGTCGCCGTGGCATAGTCCTCGAGGACGAAGCGCCGATTGAGCGTCTCGCTGCCCTGGAGCCAGGGATAGGTGAACCGCCCCGGGTCCCACAGGTGGACGTGCGTATCGACGATGCGGCGATCCTTTGTTTCGCACGCGGCGGTTTCGACGTCAGCCACCATGCCGTCTACAGCTCGGGTTGGTGGTGAAACCCAGGCTGGAACGGCAACTTGTCGCGCCGCGCCGTAAGCTCGAGATCGTGCAAGCGAACGGCGAGAGCCGGCATGGCGGGCAACGGTGCACCAGGCAGGCGTTCATACCAGAAGGTGCAGGCGGACCAGTCGTCCTGTCGCTCGCGCAGGCAGGCAAGGTAGCCCTCGAGACTGTCGGGCGTCGCCGTGCCGCCAAGCTCGATGCCAATCTGCTGGATCGTCACGCGTATCGACCGTTCCCAGTAGACCGGATCGGGAAGGTGCCAGCGGTACATTGAGACGGGTCCAGTGTCGGTGCGTCCCCGAGTCACCAGATTTGCTCCGTGATACGGAAAGGTCGTCGGTTGCAAGCCCCAGGAGAGGCACACGTAATCCTCCGCGCCGGTGCCAACGATCGTCGGATGGGTCTCATCGCCATCAAGGTAGATGCGTGCCTCCCCTTCACCCCACCAAGCCGGATTCGTCGGTCGCACTCCGATGACGGCGCCGAGGTAGCGTCCCGAACCTTCCCGCAGGGGCAGGAGCTCGAAGTCCGCTCCGCGGCGCGTCAACGGCTCGCGGCGAAAGCACGCGTGCAGGTAACCCGTGTCCTCATCGAGCTGGTCCCCCAGCGTGTGATCCATCTGAAAGAATACTGGAACGGGAATGTCGAGCTCATTGGTCACGGTCCAGTGTGCATGTTGCTTGAACGGCATTGGCAACCATATGTTGAGCGCGCGCTTTTGACCGACCGAGTGCACACTTGACGCATAGGGCGGCGAGTGGCCATGTGCAAAGCCGAAAAAGTCGCCGAGCGGCGCTTCGATGCTCGGATGCTCCTGTCGGTCCCAATACGCGCGGATGACCAGTGCGCGCATGGTGTCAGGAATGTCGTAGGTAGCGAGCCAGATGTGCCGGATTACGCCCGGACCTTCGATGCTGGCGATCTCCAGGGTCGCGCCTGCGGGGATCATCCGTGCCGGCGAGCCCTTGCGGCCCAGGCCGAGCGGGCTGCGCGCCGTACCGCCAGCTCCTGCCGCGCCACTCGGGTTCTCGAAGGAGACCGAGCGGCTCCGGATTCCGGGTCGCAACGTGAATGCCTCGCTCATGCCGGCTTCGTTTGGCGGCCTGATAGGCCGCATGATTGTTTACCAGTAAAAATCATATCTACTAATGGTATACTATGCGGCGATACACGCAAGCGTGGCGTACACCGGAAGGATGACTACATACATGCAGCGGGGCAAGATCGGCGGGTCCGTGTTCACGAGTATCAGCGAGCAGATCTCCATCCACGGCCACTTCCGGCCGAATAACATCGCGCTGATCGAAGGTGCCCGGGAAGTGAGCTGGGCACAATACAATGTAACGGCGAACTTGCTTGCCGCAAAGCTGGCGGCGCACGGTGTCGAGCGGGGTGATCGTGTTGCGCTGCTCGTCACGAACGGACTTTGGGCGCACGAGGCGTTGCTCGCCATCTGGCGCTGCGGAGCAGCGGCGGTGCCGCTCTCGCCGATGCTCAAGGCGGCACAGCTGCACCTGCTGCTCGAGGACTGCGGCGCCTCGCGGTTGCTCGTGAGCCCAGAGCATGCGCCGCTCGCGACCGAGGTGGCAGGCAACATCCCCGTCCTCTCCGCAGCTGCGCTCGCACTACTGCCGGGAGATGTCACGGCCTTCATTCCTCATGCTCCGGAT
>JAFEGC010000298.1 GCA_018240265.1 Pseudomonadota bacterium
CGCTGCTCCGGAGCAGCGCAGCAGCTCACGCAGCCGCGCCTCCTCGGCCTGGTGTTCCTGCGGCGTCAGGCGGCCCCGGATCAATTCGAAACGAAGATAGATGAGATAAGTGTTGAGGACGTCGGTCTCGCAGTAGGCGCGGATGTCCGCCAGTTTCCCCTGCTGGTAGGCATCCCACACGTCTGCGCCGTGCATGCCGATCTTGCCCGGGAAGCCCAGCAGCGTTGCCGCTGCGTCCAGCCGGATGCGCCCGCGCCCCTGGAAGCCGGAGAGGATGTCCATCAGGTCCATGTGGCGCCAGTGATAGCGGTTCAGGTAATTGTTGTAGCGGAAGCTTCCGTCTTCCTCGCCCGTCTCCCAGTAGCGCGCCGCGCTCACGCCGTGCAGCAGGGTCCGGTACTGCAGCACCGGCAGATCGAAACCCGAGCCATTCCAGGACACGAGGTCCGGCGTGAACTTGTCCAGCCCGTCGTAGAAGCGCTCGATCAACTCCTGCTCCGTGGAGGACTCCTCACCCAGGCTCCACACCTTGAGCGTATCGCGCCGGCGCAGCACTACTGAGATGGCGATGATGCGCTGCTGTTCGTAGGACAGGAATTCCCCGCCGGTCTCCTGCAGCCGGCGGGTGAACATGATCTGCGCCACCTGGCCATCGGACAGGTCGTGCAGATCGAACAGCCGCCGTCCCAGCTCGGTATCGGGCACGGTCTCGATGTCGAACACCAGCACCTGCATGCTTAAGGAGCCTTCATCAGCACGGCCACCGCCACCACGAGGCCCGCTTCGTCGCTCAGCGTGACATGACCCTCGCCGATGCCCAGCGCGCGGCGCACGCCCTCGCCGCGCGGCGAATACACCACTTCCGGTCGGCCCCAGGCGTTTTGCACGATGCCCACGTCGCGAACCCACACGCCATGCGCGAAGCCCGTTCCCATTGCCTTGACGATGGCTTCCTTGGCGGCGAAGCGCATGGCGAGGAATCTCACCGGGCGCGCGGTGAGCGCGAGTTGCGCGTGTTCCTCCGGCATCAGCAGGTGATTCACGAAGCGCTCGGCGAAACGCGCGTAGGTTTTCTCCACCCGCTCGAACTGCAGGATGTCCGTACCGATGCCGAAAATCATGCGCCGCGCGTCACGCCACTGCTTACGCCGCAGGTCGCGCCGCCAACATCAGCCGCTTCATCTCACGCACCGCGGCCGGCAAGCCGTCGAACAGCGCGCGCGCGATGATGGCGAAGCCGATGTTGAGCTCGACGATTTCCGCGATGGCGGCCACCGGCCCGACATTGTGGTAATCCAGGCCATGGCCGGCGTTGACGATCAATCCAAGGGCATGCGCCTGGCGCGCCGCCTCGCGCAGGCGCGCCAGTTGCCGCGCGCGCGCCGCGCCATGGCCTTGCGCATAGGCGCCGGTGTGCAGCTCGATGGCCGCTGCGCCGGCGCGGGCGCTGGCCGCCACCTGACCGGCATCCGGATCGATGAACAGCGACACGCGGATGCCGGCGGCCTTGAGCCGGGCGCAGGCATCGGCCATTTTCGCGGCCTGCCCAGCCACGTCCAGCCCACCTTCGGTGGTCACCTCGGTGCGCTTCTCCGGCACCAGGCAGCAGTCGGCCGGCCGCACCGCCGCAGCGATGCCGATCATCTCCTCGGTGACCGCCATTTCCAGATTCATGCGCGTCTGCAGCGCCTCGCTCATCACCCGCAGGTCGCGGTCCTGGATGTGGCGGCGGTCCTCGCGCAGGTGCAGGGTGATGCTGTCGGCGCCCGACTGCTCCGCCAGCAGGGCCGCCAGCAGCGGATCGGGCGAACGGCCGCGCCGCGCCTGTCGCACCGTGGCCACGTGATCGATGTTGACGCCGAGCGCGATGGCGGCGTGGGGGAAGGCGCTCACCGCTTCAATTCCTGCCCTGCAATGATTTCATGATGGTGCGCGAACCCAGCGTACGCCCGTCGAGACAGGCCTCGATGGCCGCTCGCAGGATGCGCTTGGCATCGCGCAGACTTTGTTCATTTTCGAATGATTCGCGCGCCAGTTCAATCAGCGAGGACCCGCTCACCGCCTCCGGCAAGCTCGGCTCGCAACGGATCACCGGACGCTGTGGCTGGACGCGGTAGCGAGCTCCCGGCTCCACCGCCTCGCCGCGGTCGGTCAGGGTGAAATCCGTGCCGTAGCCCAGTTCCTCCAGCAGGCGCTTCTCGAAACGCCGCAGCGGCGGCTCCGGGTTCGCGTCCCCGCCGAGCACTCGCAGCGCCTCGCCGTACTCATCGAACACGCCGGGATGGGGATCGAAGCGCTCGGTGAGCTTGAGCAGCAGCTCGTTCAGGTAGAAGCCGCTCATCAGCCGGCCGGCCGGAAGCTGCGCGAAATCACCGGCGATTTCCGCCGCGGTGAGCTGCCCGGCCTCCGAGCGTCCGGTCCAGGAAATCAGCAGCGGCTGAAAGGGTCGGAGCGTCGCGCGCAGTGCCGACTTGGGCGAGCGCGCGCCGCGCGCGAACAAGGACAGCCTTCCTTGCTCGCGGGTAAACACCTCGACGATGCGACTGGTATCCCGGTAGGCATGTTGATGCAGCACATAGCCCGGGGTAAGCCAAAATCGCTGCGGGTTTCTCACAGCGTGTGATACCCGAACTGGCGCAACGCGCTCTCGCTGTCAGCCCAGTTCTCCTTGACCTTGACCCACAGTCCCAGGTGCACCGGACGCTGCCACAGATCCGCGAGCTCGATGCGCGCCAGTCGCCCGATCTCCTTGAGCCGCTCGCCACCCTGCCCGATGACGATGGCCTTCTGCCCCTGCCGCTCCACCCAGATCACCGCGTCGACCTGGATGCGACCGTCCTGCTCGGCGAAGCGCTCGATCTGCACGTTGATGCCGTAGGGCAGTTCCTCGCGCAGTTTCAGGGTCAGCTTCTCCCGCACCACCTCAGCCGCATGGAAGGGCTCGTCGCGGTCGGTAACCGCATCGGTGGGAAACAGCGGCGGGGAAACCGGCAGGCGCGAGGCGATCAAGTCGGCCAGCCGCGCCAGGTTGTCGGCCGTTTGCGCCGACACCGGGATCACCTCGGAGGCCGGCACACGTTGCGTCATCTCCTCCACGAAGGGCAGCAGCGCGCTGCGCGGATTCACCCGGTCGATTTTGTTGATGACCAGGAACAGCGGCTGCTTGAGTCCGCGGATCCGCTCCCACACCCACTGGTCCTCCTGGGTGAATTTCTGCGCCTCGACCACGAACACGACGAGATCGGCATCCTGGGAGGAGGAGATCGCCACCCGGTTCATGTACTGGTTCATCACCCGGCGGCTGGATTCGTGCAGACCCGGTGTGTCCACCAGCACCAGCTGCGCATGTTCGCGATTGACGAGGCCCAGGATGCGATGCCGGGTGGTCTGGGGTTTGGGCGCGACGATGCTGACCTTGCGGCCGACCAGGGCATTGACCAGCGTGGACTTGCCCACGTTGGGACGCCCGACGATGGCCACGAGGCCGGCGCGGAATGCGGTCTCGCTCATACGCGGCCCCGCCAGGCCGTTGGCAGCAGGTAGAACGCCTCTTCGCTCATGCGCGGTTCCGCCAAGCGGCCGGCAGCAGCGCCAGCATCTGATCGGCGGCGCTCTGCTCTGCCCGGCGACGGCTGGAGCCCTG
>JAFEGC010000299.1 GCA_018240265.1 Pseudomonadota bacterium
GGCCGAATCGGCGGCACGCTCGGCGTTTCGAACCATCGGTTCAAGCGTAGGACGCGAACTGGTGCGCGGCGTTCTGGGCGGGCTGCTGGGCGGTAGCCGCGGCCGCTGACGGAAAAAGTCCGCCGCGGTATCGTCACAGCGGCGTCACCTGCTCCAGTTCGCCGCGCCGCGTGGCGGCGTGCGAGCTCACCGTTCCCACCGATGCGGCGATGATCAATGCCACGGCCAGCAGTTGCGCGGCGGACAGGCGTTCGCTCAGCAGCGCAAATCCCACCAGCGCGCCGATCCCCGGTTCCACGCTCATCAGCACGCCGAAGATCCGGGCGGGAAGCCGGGTCATGGCGATCATCTCCAGCGAATAGGGAATGGCGCTGGACAGCAACGCCACCGCCAGCGCCAGCATCAACACGTGCGGCTGCGACAGCGCCGGCAATGCCTGTGCCGCGCCGAACGGCAGCACCGCCAGCATTCCGACCAGCGACCCGTAGACCACCGCGGGGCCGCTGCCGCCATCGCCGGCGCGCTTGCCGAACACGATGTACAGCGCCCAGCACAGACCCGCGCCCAGCGCCAGCACCACGCCGGTCTCGTTCAATGAACCACCACGATCTCCCACCGGCAACAGCAGGTAGATGCCGCACACGGCCAGCAACACCCACAGGAAATCCAGCGCACGGCGCGATCCGAGCAGCGCCAGGCCCAAGGGACCAGCGAATTCCAGCGACACGGCGATACCCAGCGGTATCCGGCTCAGTGCCGCATAGAACAGCGAATTCATCGCGCCCAGCACGATGCCGTAGGCCACGATCCAAGGCCAACGCTCGCGTCTGACGCGCACGCGCCACGGGCGCCAGATCACGAACATCATGATCGTTGCCAGCGTCAACCGCAGCACGGTGGCGCCCTGTGTGCCCACCACCGGGAACAGCCCCTTGATAATGGAGGCGCCGGCCTGGATGAACAGCATGGCAGCGATCGCGGCGCCGACGGGCAGCAGCGAAGACGAGTGCGAATCGTGGTTCACGGTGCGCGATTGTACGGTGCACGACTGCATCGTCGCTGGACTTGCGGACTGTAAGCCTGTACAGTGACCGTAGCTGGATTTCCGCGGTGCTCGGTCAGCGCCGTTTCCCATGCTCGCAAGTTGGTCCGCTTGGACGAGCTTCGTTTCATCAACTTCCCTCGCGACTGACCGCTGTGCACACCCTTCGCGGGTGGCCCGTGCGAGCCAGACCCTACGAGGATTCAGAATGTCTTTTGCCAATCTCGGGCTGATGCCCGAACTGTTGCGCGCCGTGGCCGAAAAAGGCTATGACACGCCCACTCCGATTCAGCGCGAGGCGATCCCTGCCGTGCTCGCCGGCCGTGACGTGCTCGCGGGCGCGCAGACCGGCACCGGCAAGACCGCCGGCTTCGTGCTGCCGCTGTTGCAAATTCTCAGCGGCTCGCCCGAGCGCCGCGGCCAGGCGCCACGCGCCCTGGTGCTCACCCCCACGCGCGAACTCGCCGCCCAGATCGCCGACAACGCACGCGGCTACGGCCGGTATCTCAAGATCCGCACCCAGGTGGTGTTCGGCGGTGTCAACATCAATCCGCAGATCAGTGCGCTCAAGGCCGGCTGCGATCTGCTGGTGGCCACGCCCGGACGGCTCCTCGACCTGCAGCAACAGGGTGCGGCGAATCTTTCCCGCATCGAGTTCCTGGTGCTGGACGAGGCGGACCGGATGCTGGACATGGGCTTCATCCATGACATCAAGCGCGTGCTCAAGCTCCTGCCCGCGCAGCGCCAGAACCTGCTGTTCTCGGCCACCTACTCCGACGACATCCGCAACCTCGCCCAGCGCCTGCTGCGCGAACCGGTGTCCATCCAGGTGACGCCGCGCAACACCGCCGTGGAAATCGTCGAACAATGCGCCTACCGCGTTCCCAAGGAGCACAAGCGTCATCTGCTCGCGCATCTGATCCGGGAGGGCGATTGGCACCAGGTGCTGGTGTTCACCCGCACCAAGCACGGCGCCAACCGCCTGTGCCAGCAGCTCGAGGGCGCCGGCATTTCCGCCGCCGCCATCCACGGCAACAAGAGCCAAGCCGCGCGGGTGAAGGCGCTGGAGGCGTTCAAGCAGGGCCGTATCGTCGCGCTGGTGGCCACCGAGGTGGCGGCGCGAGGCCTGGACATCAAGGAGCTGCCGCACGTGGTGAACTACGAGCTGCCCAACGTGCCCGAGGACTACGTGCATCGCATCGGCCGCACCGGCCGGGCCGGCGCGGGCGGCGCCGCGGTGTCATTGATCTCGCCGGATGAGGCAACGCTGCTGCGTGACATCGAACGGCTGTTGAAGCGCGCCGTGCCGGTATTGCCTACACCACCGTTCACGGTGAACGAAGCGAGCCCCGCGCGGCCGGCCGTCGCGGCGCGAACCGAATCGCGAGCCGAGTCACGGTCCCATCGTGCGGCGCCGGAACGTTCGGAGACGCGCGGCGGCGGCAAACCCGCCCACTCGCGGGCTCACGGTTCCGCGCAGCGTCCGCATGATCGGCGTCCGCAACGCTCGCATTCGCGCGGGGGACGGTTTCGACAGGGATCGTAGTTGGTTGCGCCGGCGCCTGCGGCGCGCAGTGCCACGTGGCCGATTGCGGCTCGACGCGCGTGGCGGTTGATGGCGGGCCTGCTGGCGCGCAAAGGTCAGGCGCCCCCGGCTAGAGGCTGTTCGCCAGCTCCTTGAGGTAGGCGCGGAAGTCCTTCCCCAACTTGTTGTGGTTCAGGCCATATTCCACGGTGGCCTGCAGGTAGCCAAGCTTGCTGCCGCAGTCGTAACGCGTGCCCTCGAACTCGTAGGCGTACACGTTCTCGCGTTTCATCAGGCGCGCGATGCCGTCGGTGAGCTGGATCTCCCCGCCCGCTCCCTTGCCGACCTGCATCAGCTCCGCAAATACCTGCCCGGTCAGCAGATATCGTCCCACCACCGCCAGCGTCGAGGGCGCCTGATCGGGCTTGGGCTTTTCGACGATGTGGGTGATGCGGCTGACCCGCGGCGCGATCGGCGCTTCCACCGACACGATGCCGTACTTGTCGGTCTCGGATCTGGGCACGTTCTGCACGCCCAGCACGCTGCCGCCGTGCGCGTCGTGAACCTTGACCATCTGCCGCAGGCAGGGCGTCTTGGCATCGATCAGGTCATCGGCCAGGTGCACCATGAAGGGCGCATTGCCCACCACGGGCTGTGCACACAGCACAGCATGGCCCAGGCCGAGCGGTGCCGGCTGGCGTATGTACACGCAGGCCGCCCAACTGGGCAGGATGCCGCGCAGCGTGTCGAGCAGATCATGCTTGCCTTGCGCCTCGAGCGCTGCGTCCAGCTCCGGATCGCTGTCGAAGTGATCTTCTATGGCGCGCTTGGAACTGCCGGTGATGAATATCAGCGTCTCCGCACCCGCCGACAAGGCCTCCTCCGCCGCGTACTGGATGAGGGGTTTATCCACGATGGGTAGCATTTCCTTCGGGCTCGCCTTGGTGGCGGGAAGGAAGCGCGTACCGCGCCCAGCGACAGGAAAGACCGCCATTTTGACGTTGTTGGTGCTCATTTTTGGAATGATACCCCAACGGCTTGGCGCGGCTGCGGCGCACCG
>JAFEGC010000029.1 GCA_018240265.1 Pseudomonadota bacterium
CATGGGCTCGATCAGCGCCTGGTTGCCGTCGCGCAGGTCCACGCTGCACCAGGTCGGTGCGGCGCGGGTCACACGGTTCGGCCAGGTCCGATCCGTGAGGGACACGGGTTCGAACGGACGGTATTTGGAGGAAGGATTGTCTAACATGCTGCACCCATCGGATCGACGCTCAGGCATCGTCCTGTCATTTGTTGGAACTTGTCGGCTGTTTGCGGTCTTGTCGGCGCCGACCGCTGGCGCATGATGGGGTGGCGCCTAGCGGCGCAGCAGCAAAGCCAGCAGCGCGGGCCGCCGCAGGCGGGAAACGTCGCTAAGAGTGCCGGCTCGGATGGTCATATGCAGGGAATCTAGCATCATCGGTCGGGCGGCCGCAAGCCGTTCACATCCACCCGCCCAAATGCCTTTCGACGACGCGGAGCAGCGCCTCCACGTGGGCCTCGCCGTCATTCAGCGCGGGCACCAGAGTCAGGCGCCCGCCCAGCCGCGCGAACATGTCGCGATACTCCAGCCCTATTTCCTCCAGGGTTTCCAGGCAATCCACGGCGAAGGACGGCGAGGCCACGGTCACCTCGCGCACGCCGCGCGCAGCCAGCGCCCGCAGGCTGTCCGCGGTGTAGGGCTGCAACCAGCGCGTCGGGCCGAAGCGCGACTGGTAGGCCAGGGTGAAATCCGTCTCGGCGAGACCCAGTTCACGTGCCACCAGCGCCGCGGTGGCCTCGGTCTGCCGGCGATACGGATCACCGCGTCTGACGTACTGCGCAGGGATCCCGTGAAAGGACAGCAGCAGATGCGAGCGCGAGCCGGCACTCGCCCACGACTGCCGGATGCCCTGGGCGACGGCGCGCACATAGGAAGGCTCGGCGTGGTAGTCGTTCACGAAGCGCGTTTCAGGAATACCGCGCCAACGCCGCAGGCTCCGCGATACGCGGTCGAACACCGCGCCAGTGGTGCTGGAGCAGTACTGCGGATACAACGGCAGCACCAGCAGGCGATTCACGTTGGCCGCCGCTAATTTCTCAAACGCCTGCTCCGGGGCGGGCCGCCCGTAGGTCATCGCCAGCTCCACGCGCAGCGCATCGCCATGCCGCGCGGCCGCTGCCGCCGCCAGCTTGCGGACCAGGCGATCCGACAGCACCGCCAGTGGCGAGCCCTCCGCCATCCACACCGCCCGATACTTGCGCAATGTGCGCGCCGAGCGCAGGGGCAGGATGAAACCGAACAACAGCGGATACCACAGCGCCCGCGGCGCATCGATGACGCGCCGGTCGGCGAGAAACTCGCGCAGATAGCGCGCCACGGCCCGCCACGACGGCGCATGCGGTGTGCCCAGGTTCACCAGCAACACTCCGATGCGCACCGGTTCCCCGGCCGCGGGCGGATTCGGTTGATGGTAATAGGGCACGGCGCACCTGATCGTGGCGAAAAACGTCGCACAGTATACTGCCGGTATGAACGCCCTCCCCGATCGCCCGCGTCACGACCCATGTGGGCCTTGAGCGCGGCCGAATGGCAGGCGCTAACCTTAAGCCTGCAAGTTGCCGCCATCAGTGTGGTCTGCAATCTGCCACTGGCCGTGGCGCTGGCCTATGCGTTGACGCGGCGTTTCATGGGCCGCGGCCTGCTCGATGCGGTGGTGCACCTGCCGCTGGTGCTGCCGCCGGTGGCCGTGGGCTACCTGCTGTTGGTCCTGTTCGGCGCGCGCGGGCCCATCGGCCACTGGCTGCAAGCCAAGCTGGGGCTGGAACTGGTGTTCACGCGCGCCGGCGCGGCACTCGCCACCGCGGTCATGACCCTGCCGCTGATGATCCGCGCCATGCGCGTGTCGCTGGAGCATTTGGATCCCGGTCTGGAGCAGGCCGCACGCACCCTAGGCGCGGGCCCGTGGGACCGATTCTTCAGCGTGACGCTGCCGCTCATGCTGCCCGGGATCCTCGCCGGCGCGATCACCGCCTTCGCCGCCGGGCTGGGCGAGTTCGGCGCGGTGATCACCTTCGTATCCAACATTCCCGGCCAGACCCGCACCTTGCCGCTGGCGCTGTACACGGCGCTGCAAATGCCGGATGGGGATGCGGCCGCGGCGCGCCTGGCGGGGCTCAGTATTGGCCTGGGCATCGCGGGGCTGGTGCTGGCCGAATACCTGTCGCGGCGTGTGGCGCGCCGCCTCGGCCGCTGAAGTCATGCTGAACGTCGATATCATCAGACGCCAAGGCACCTTTACGCTACGCGCACGCTTCAACGTCGCTGCCGCAGGTGTCACGGCGCTGTTCGGTCCTTCCGGCTGCGGCAAGACTACCACCATCCAGTGCATCGCCGGGCTGCTTGCGCCCGATGGCGGGCGCATCGAACTGGATGGCGTGTGTTTCTACGATGCCGCGGCGCGCGCCCAGGTGAAGGCCGAGCACCGCGGCGTCGGCTATGTATTCCAGGACGCGCGCCTGTTTCCGCACCTGTCGGTGCGCGGCAACTTGCACTATGGCGCGCAGCGCTCGCGCCGCGCGGTGTACGCCTCGTTCGACGACCTGGTGGCGATGCTGGAACTGGGCACGCTGCTGGAACGCCGGCCGAACCAGCTCTCGGGCGGCGAGCGCCAGCGCGTGGCCATCGGTCGCGCGTTGCTGGCGCAGCCCCGGCTGCTGCTGCTGGATGAGCCGCTGGCCTCGCTGGATGCGGCGCGCCGCGATGAGGTTCTACCCTACCTTACGCGACTGCGCGATCAGCTGGCCATACCCATGGTCTACGTCAGTCACCAGTTCGACGAGGTGCTGCGCCTGGCCACCGCGCTGGTGCTGATGCGGGCCGGCGAAGTCCTCGATCAGGGCACGCTCACCGAGCTGAGCGGCCGCGAGAGTCTACGCACGCTGGCGGGCGCGGATCGGGTCGGCGCGGTGATCGAGGCGGAGCTTCTCGGCCACGACGAGTCCGGCCTGCTGCGCCTGCGCGTGGGCGCGGGCGAATTGCGCATACCGGCGGATGAGCCGTGGGCACGCGGCACCCTGCGCCTGCATCTGCTGGCGCGCGATGTCATCATCGCCACCGAGCCAGCCATTTCTTTGAGCGTGCGCAACCAGATCGCCGGTCGCATCGAGAGCATCGGCCGAGAGGCCGGCGGCTCGGATCTCGTGGCCATCGACATCGGCGCGAATCAGCACGTGTTCGCGCGCATCACGCCGGCGGCGACGCAGGCGCTGGAGCTTCATCCCGGCAAGCCGGTGTGGGCCATGATCAAGGCCGCCGCCATCCAAGGCCACTCCTTCGCCGCACCGGCCCGGCGGCGGGAGTTGTAGCGCGGGCGCGCGGCCCGGCAGTACCGTAGCGCGAGTGCGCTCCCGCCCGCCAAGTCTGCTGGCCGGTAGTTCAACCGCGCCGAACCCGCTCGCCGAGCTGCGGCGGACGCACCGGATTCATCACCTGCGCCGTGCCGATGTGCACCATGGCGATGATGTGATCCGTGGGCGCGAAGCCCAACGCCGATTTCACGAAAGGATCGTAGGCGGCCGGCCCGGTCTTCCACACCGCGCCGAATCCCAGCGCATGCGCGGCCAGCAACAGGTTCTGCGTGGCCGCGCCGGCGGCCAGCACCTGTTCGATCTCCGGAATTTTCGGGTGATCGAGCTGCGTCGCGCAGCCCACCACGATGATCATGGGCGCGCGCAACACCTTCTGCCGGTCCGCCTCGACCGCCTCCGCGGGCGCCCTGGGGTCGCGTCGGCGGCGGCTTGCTGCGATGGTGTCCGCGAAACGGTCGCGCGAGGGGCCATCCAGAATAATGAAGCGCCAGGGCGCCATGTGCCCGTGGTCCGGCGCATGACCGGCCGCACGCAGGATGCGATCCAGCTGTGCCGCGTCGGGGACCGGCGCTACCAGGCGGGCGGCGGATGAGCGGGTATCGATGGCTTCGAACAGTTCCATGATGAAACCTGATTGCAACTTGTGTGGACTAACGCTGATGATGTATTGGTTACTATAACCGCCGGAGAAGGCGCGGGGCGGATTGGCCGCTCGATCGTACCGGACTTGACTGAACTTTCTACCACAGGAGTTGACATGAATCGTATCGCCCTGGCCGCCCTCGGCACGTTGATCACCGCCACCGTGTTCGCCACCCCGGCGACCTACAACGTCGATCCCAACCACACCTATCCCAGTTTCGAGACCGACCATATGGGAGGGCTGTCGGTCTGGCGCGGCAAGTTCACCAAGACCTCGGGCAAGATCGTGTACGACCATGAGGCCAAGGCCGGCACGGTGGAGATCACCGTGGACACCGACTCCATCGACACCGGCATGCCCAAGCTCGATGAACATGCGCGCTCGCCGGAGCTGCTGGACGTGGCCAAGTTTCCGACCGCCACCTATAAAGGCAAGCTCGCCGCCTTCAACGGCGACAAGCCCACCGAAGTGGACGGCACCCTGACCCTGCATGGCGTGAGCAAGCCACTGACGCTGAAAATCAAGCAGTTCAAGTGCATCCAACACCCGATGACGAAGAAGGAAGTTTGCGGCGCAGATGCCAGCGGTTCCTTCAACCGCTTCGACTACGGCCTGAACTATGGAGAAAAATACGGCTTCGAAAACTTCCTGAACCTGCAGATCCAGGTCGAAGGCGTGCGCGCCAACTGATGCTTCTGCGCGAGGGACAGTCCGCCATCCGCGCCCTGCTGGGGCCAGATGGCTGGACCTGCGATGCCGCGCGCATCGAACCGCGCCTGTGGGATCACCGGCGGCGATTTCACGGCGCCACCGCGCTGCTGGCCATGCCCGCGAACTGCGAACAGGTGGCGGACCTGCTGCGCCTGTGCTCACAGCACCGCATTGGCGTCGTGCCCCAGGGTGGCAACACCTCTTACTGCGGCGGCGCCACGCCCTCTGCCGACGGCTCGCAACTCCTGCTCTCGCTGCATCGTATGAACCGCATCCGGCATCTGGACCGGGACGGCTTCAATCTGATTGCCGAAGCCGGCTGCACGCTGCAGCAGGTACAAGAAGCGGCCGAGAGCGTGCAGCGGCTGTTCCCCTTGAGCCTGGGCTCGGAGGGCTCTTGTCAGATCGGCGGCAATCTGTCCACCAACGCGGGCGGCACGGCGGTGCTGCGCTACGGCACCCTGCGCGAGCTGGTGCTGGGCGTCGAGGCGGTGCTGCCGGATGGCCGGGTGGTCGAGCAGCTGCGCTCGCTGCGCAAGGACAATACCGGCTACGACGTCAAGCAATGGTTCATCGGCGCCGAGGGCACGCTGGGCGTGATCACCGCGGCCTGCCTGAAGCTGTTTCCTCGCCCCTTCGGCCATGTCACGGCCTTCATCGGCATCGACGACTTGGAGCGGTGCGTGCGGCTGCTCTCGGCGCTGCGCGATGCCCTGGGCGATGCCGTGGTCGGCTTCGAGGTCATGCCGCGCGCCGCGGTGGAGCTGGCGCTGCGGCACATTCCCGGCATCACCGATCCGCTGGATGCGGCGCACCCCTGGTATGTGCTGGCCGAAGTCTCGCTGCGTTCGGCCGAGGACAACGCCGCCGCGGAGTTCAGCTCCTCGCTCCAAGGCTGGCTGGAATCCGGCCTGGTCCGCGACGCCGTGCTCGCCTCCTCCGAGAGCCAGCGTCTGGCGCTATGGCGCCTCCGTGAGAACATCCCCGCGGCGCAGAGCCGTGAAGGCGCCTCGATCAAGCATGACGTGTCGCTCCCCATCGCCGCCATCCCTGAGTTCGTACGTACGGCCGGGGCCGCGGTGCTGGCGCGGCTGCCCGGCGCGCGACTGATCGCCTACGGCCATCTGGGCGATGGCAACCTGCACTTCAACTTCAGCCAGCCGCCAGATGGCAACGCCGCGGCGTTCGCCGCGCATACTCAAAGCATCACACGGCTGGTGCATGATCTGGTGGCGGAGCGCGGCGGCAGTTTCAGCGCCGAGCACGGCGTCGGGCAGTCCAAGGTGGAAGATTTGCGCCGCTACGAAGACCCGGTGGCGCTCGAGCTGATGCGCAGACTCAAGAGCGCGCTGGACCCGTTGGGTATCATGAATCCCGGCAAGGTGCTGTAGCCGCCGTTCTTGTCGCGGGCTATGTCGAGACCGGCTTCGATGTCGCGCTTTCGACCGAGTATGACGTACTTCTAACGAGCATCGGCGCCGGCAATTCGGCATCATGCGGGCGTGACCAACAGCAACTCCAATGACGCCTTCGGTTTCGCCCGCGATCTCGCCACGCGCTGGGATGCGATGGCCGCGATCGTCATCATCGGTCTGATCGTCTGGGCCGGGGATGCGAGCCGAGGCCTGCTGGAGCCGCTGTCGCGCCTGCACGAGGCACCGCTGTCGCTCGACCCGGCCAACCTGCCTTTTTACGCCGCCCGCACCACGCTGCGCATGTTCGCCGCGCTCGGCCTGTCGATGCTGTTCACCCTGAGCTATGCCACCTGGGCCGCGAAAAGCGAGCGTGCCAGCAAGATCCTGGTGCCCATGCTCGACATCCTGCAGTCCGTGCCGATTCTGGGGTTCATTTCCATCACCGTGGTGTTCTTCATGTCGCTGGCGCCAGGAAGGGTGCTGGGAGCGGAGTTCGTGGCGATTTTCGCCATCTTTACCAGCCAGGCCTGGAACATGGCGT
The DNA here is from genome assembly GCA_018240265.1 of Pseudomonadota bacterium. GTDB lineage: Bacteria > Pseudomonadota > Gammaproteobacteria > Steroidobacterales > Steroidobacteraceae > TMP-86. The sequence continues at coordinate 6,598 of JAFEGC010000029.1, forward strand.
TCAGCTTCTACCAGTCGTTGCGCACCGTGCCGGTGGAACTGACCGAGGCAGCCCAGTCATTCCATCTGACGCCGTGGATGCGCTTCTGGCAATTGGAAGTGCCCTTCGCCATGCCGGCGCTGATCTGGAACATGATGATGTCCATGTCCGGCGGCTGGTTCTTCGTGGTGGCCTCGGAAGCCATCAGCGTGGGCAACACCACGGTCGCGCTGCCCGGCATCGGCTCCTACATCGCGATGGCCATCACCGAGCGCAACCTCACGGCCATCGGCTGGGCCATCGCCGCCATGCTGGTGGTCATCCTCATCTACGATCAGCTGCTGTTCCGGCCGCTGATCGCCTGGGTGGACCGCTTCAAGGTGGAACAGGACTCGACCAGCCAGGCCCCGACCAGCTGGGCGCTGACCATGATGCGCCGCTCGCGGCTGATCGCGGCCGTGACGCTGCTGTTCTACGCGATCATCCGCTGGATCGGTCGGACGCTGCCGCGCCGCGCACCGGTCATCCGGCATTTGCGAAGCCGGCGCAGCAATCTCGATAATTTCTGGATCGCGGTGCTGGCGGCGGTGCTGGTATTCGCCTGCTGGCATATCGGGCGCGTGCTCATCGCCGGCACCCGCCCCGACGAGGTGCGCGAAGTGGTGTGGCTCGCGCTGCTCACCATGACGCGGGTGATCGTGCTCATTTTCCTGGCCAGTCTGATCTGGGTGCCGATCGGCATCTGGGTGGGCCTGCGGTCGCGGGCCACGGCCATCGTGCAACCCATCGCGCAGTTCCTGGCAGCCTTTCCGGCCAACTTGCTGTTTCCGCTGGTGGTGTACCTGATCGTGCGCGGCGATTTGAATCCGGACTGGTGGCTCTCGCCGCTGATGATCCTGGGCACGCAGTGGTACATCCTGTTCAACGTCATCGCCGGCGCCTCGCAAATGCCGGGGGAGCTGCGCTACGTGGCGGAGAATTTCCGCGTCGGCGGCTGGCTGTGGTGGAAACGCGTGGCGCTGCCGGGTGTGTTTCCGTTCTACGTCACCGGCGCCATCACCGCCTCGGGCGGCTCATGGAACGCAGCCATCGCGGCCGAAGTGGCCACCTGGGGCAGTACGCAATTGAAGGCGCATGGCCTGGGCAGCTACATCGCCGAGGCCACCACCGCCGGCGACTTTCACCGCATCACGCTGGGCATCACCACCATGAGTCTGTTCGTGGTGATCATCAACCGCGCATTCTGGCGGCCCCTGTATTATTACGCCGAACGCAAGTACCGCCTGACCTGACGCCACCGATGAACAGCTCGCCCGCATTGCTGGAAGTCCATAACGTGCGCAAGGCTTTTCCCAAAGCCGACGGCAGCGAACTGCTGGTGCTGGAGGATGTGAACCTGCAATTGAGTGCCGGCCAGATCATCGGGCTCCTGGGGCGTTCGGGTTCGGGCAAGTCCACGCTCCTGCGGCTGATCGCCGGCCTGTCCGCACCCAGTGCCGGCGAGGTGCGCTACCTCGGCCAGCGCATCGACGGGCCCGCGCCCGGCATTTCCATGGTATTCCAGAGCTTCGCGCTGTATCCGTGGCTGACGGTGTTCCAGAACGTGGCGCTGGGGCTGGAAGCGCAGCACGTCCCCAAGGCCGAGATTCGCAAACGTTCGCTGGCAGCCATCGACCTCATCGGCCTGGACGGTTTCGAGTCCGCCTATCCGCGCGAGCTATCCGGCGGCATGCGCCAGCGCGTCGGTTTCGCGCGCGCGCTGGTGGTGCAACCCAACATCCTGCTCATGGACGAGCCGTTCTCGGCGCTCGACGTGCTCACCGCCGAGAACATGCGCACGGATTTTCTCGATCTGTGGTCGGATGGGCGCATGCCCATCAAGGGGGTGGTGCTGGTGACCCACAACATCGAGGAGGCCGTGCTCATGTGCGACCGGGTGATGGTGTTCGGCAGCAATCCGGGGAGGATTTTGAGCGAAATCGCCGTCACCCTGCCGCAGCCGCGCAACCGCCTGGAGCCGGCGTTCCATGACATCGTGGAACGTCTGTATGTGGCCATGACAGCGCGTAAAAGCGCAGGCTCCACAGCCCAGCCCGCCAACCGGCTGCAGGGGCTGGGCATCGGCACCGAGCTGCCCAACGTATCCTCGAACCTGATCGCCGGCCTCATGGAAGCGGTGGCGGCGCCGCCCTTCAACGGCAATGCCGACCTGCCGGAGATCGCCTCGGACCTGCACATGGACGCGGATGAGTTGTTCCCCGTGGCCGAAACCCTGCAGATGATGCGTTTCGCGGAACTGGAAGGCGGCGACCTGCGGCTAACGCCGGAGGGCCTCGCCTTCGCCAACGCCACGGTGGACGAGCGCAAGCGCATTTTCGCGCGGCATTTGCTCAGTTACATTCCGCTGGCCGCGCACGTGCGGCGCGTGTTGGACGAGCGCGCCTCGCACGTGGCGCGCAAAAGCCGCTTCCTGGACGAAATCGAGGATTTCATGAACGACGAGGCCGCCGAACGCACCCTGCGCGCCATCGTCAGTTGGGGCCGCTACGCGGAGGCCTTCGCCTACGACGACGAGGGCGAGAAATTCAGCCTGGAGAATCCAGGGGAGTTTGAGGGTTGATGGCGCTGGGACGCACCTAATTGTCCTTAATCAAAAGAGGAATCTGATTCATGTCGAACATCCCCGACGATGTCTTTACCGAACCCGAAGATGTTTCGCCCGATACGCTGGCCAACCTGGGTCCGCTGCGTCGGCTGGCCGGCGTATGGCAGTCCGAGCAAGGTGTCGATATCAGTCCGAAAGCGCAAGGTCCGGAACGGCGCGAGTTTCGTGAGCTCATACGCATGGATCCGATCGATCCGCAGACCAACGGTCCGCAGCTGCTGTACGGACTGCGCTACCACATCCATGTCAACACGCCGGAGGAGGCCACCACCTTCCATGACCAGATCGGTTACTGGCTGTGGGAACCGGCCACCGGGCTGATCATGCAGAGCATCGCCATTCCGCGCGGCCAGGTGGTGCTGGCGGGCGGCACGGCCAAGCCGGATGACAAACGCATATCAGTGGAGGCGCGCCGCGGTGACACCCGCTTTGGCATTTGCTCCACCACCTTTCTCGAAGAAGCATTTCGTACCGACTACTACCGCATCGACATCACTTTCAACGACGACGGCAGCTGGAGCTACGTAACACGCACGGATCTGGCGGTCCGCGGCAAGACGCCGCCGTTCGACCACCGCGATACCAACACGTTGCGGCGGGTCGCACCGCCGACGGCGAACCCGCTGGTGGGGTTGCTCAAGGTTAGGGGAAATCCAGGCTAGGCGAGCCGACGCCGATCAAGACTTTCTTCGCACCAGATTTGATGTTATTGTGCATCAAATTTGATGTGACGGAGAAATTTCATGCGAACCACGGTAACGATCGACGATGAACTGTATGAAAGCGCACTCGGTGTTGCCGACCCCGAGATGGACAAGGGCGACCTCTTTCGTGAAGCGATGAAGGTGTTCGTTAGGGTGCAGGCGGGCAAACGCCTTGCCGCATTAGGCGGTATGGCACCCACCATGAAAGACATTCCGCGTCGACGACAGGCAACCGCGCACCGCCGATGAGTCTTGTTCTGGCGGACACCTCCGTTTGGATTGCGCATTTCCGAGCCCCCAACAAGGTGCTGCAGTCGTTGCTCGCGATGGATCGGGTATTGTGCCATCCGTTGATCTTGATCGAGCTCGCGTGCGGAACGCCACCGGCACCGCGCGAGCGCACACTCGGCGATCTCAAGAAGCTTCAGCAAGCCGTCACCGCGACCACCAGCGAGATACTGATCCTGATCGAGAGCAAGCATTTGCACGATGCGGGATGCGGTGCCATCGATATATCGTTGCTCGCCTCCGTCTTGCTCACGCGGGACGCGCGACTCTGGACCATGGACAAGAACCTCGCCGCATTGGCGGCACAATTGGGCGTGGATTTCAGCGCCGCTGAACTCACGTAGCTGATAAAACTGGTGGGCCGTGCAGGGCTCGAACCTGCGACCAATTCCTTAAAAGGGAACTGCTCTACCAACTGAGCTAACGGCCCGTCGAAGGCGGGCGCGCATCATAGCCGAACTTCGCCGCGACGAGCACTGCGAAACCAGGCTGCCGCCAATTGCCGCACCGCCACTACGTTGCGCGATCACGATAATTGACTTTATATATATCCCATAATACGTTGAAAATAATCAAGGTAAATCCGCTCCCATCGCGTACCGCGTCGGATCCGCCACCCCGGCGCTGCGAAAGCCCTCCGCCCGCAACCGGCAGGAATCGCATAGCCCGCAAGCGCGGCCTCGCTCGTCGGCGCGATAGCACGAGACGGTGAGCGAATAGTCCACGCCCAACTCCAAGCCGGCGCGAATGATGGCGGCCTTCGACCAGTGCAGGAGCGGCGCTTCCACCGCGAGACTCCTGCCCTCCACGCCGGCCTTGGTGGCGAGATTCGCCAGGCGCTCGAAGGCGTGGATGAACTCGGGGCGGCAATCGGGATAGCCGGAATAGTCAACGGCGTTCACGCCGACGAACAGGTGTCGAGCCTCCAGCACTTCGGCCCAACCCAGAGCCAGTGCCAGGAGCTGGGTGTTGCGCGCCGGCACGTACGTGATCGGAATGCCCTGGCTCGGCGCCGTCGGCACTTCGATAGAGCGGTCGGTGAGCGCCGAGCCGCCGATGCCGGCCAGGTCGATGCTCATGGTGCGATGCTCGGCTGCGCCCAGGACCTGCGCGATTCGCGCGGCCGCATCCAGCTCGGCGCGATGGCGCTGGCCGTAGTTCACCGACAGCGCGAAGCATTCGCAGCCACGCGAGCGCGCAATGGCGAGGCAAGTGGCCGAATCCAGCCCGCCCGACAGCAGCACCACGGCGCGCGCGCAGCTCATCGGCCCGGCACGTCGCCCCACAGAATCTTGTGGAGCTGCAGCTGGAAACGCACCGGCAGGCGCTCGTCCAGAATCCACTGCGCCAATTCCGGTGCCGGCAAACGCCCGAAGCTGGGTGAAAACAAGATGGCGCAACGGCCATGCAATCCATGCTCTTGCACGAAGCACCGGCTCCAGTCGAAATCGGCACGCGAACCGATGACGAATTTGAGCTGATCCTGTGGGCGCAGCAGCGGCAGGTTCTCCAGTCGGTTGCGCGCCGCTTCGCCCGAGTCCGGCGTCTTGATATCCACCACCCGCGATACCCGGGCATCCACCGCGCCGATGTCCAGCGCGCCGCTGGTCTCCAGCGATACCGAATGGCCCGCATCGCACAGCCGTTGCAGCAGCCCGATGCAGGCGGGTTGCGCCAGCGGCTCGCCGCCGGTGACACAGACATGGCGCGTGCCGTAGGCCGCGACGCGCTCCAGCACCTCGTCCAGGCTCATCCAGTCACCCCCGTAAAATGCGTACTGCGTATCGCAGTAGTGGCAGCGCAGGGGACAGCCGGTCAGGCGCACGAACACGGATGGGTAACCCGCCGTGTCCGCCTCGCCCTGCAGCGAGTGAAAGATTTCAGTGATGCGCAGGCGCTGCGAACGGGCTTCGCTCCTGCCCGAGCCCGGCCCGCCCGGACGCAATGCGCCCTGCCCGGTTTCGTTGGTCGCTGTCAGTGCCCTGGCCCGCCCCGCCCTCGGTTAATGCTTTTCGCTGCTCATCTTGTCCAGGCGCTGGCGCGCCAGACGCCCCGCGCTGGCATCCGGATATTGCTCGGCCACCTGTGTGAGCACCTCGCGCGCCTTGTCCCACTGCTTCATCTCGTAATAGCAAAAACCGGTCTTGAGCAGCGCGTCGGCCAGCTTGCGCGACTGCGGATACTTTTCGCTGACCAGATGGAAGGATTGCAGTGCATCGGGGTATGCCTTGGTCACGTAGTAGGCCTCACCCAGCCAGTACTGCGCATTCTCCGCCAGCGGACTCTGCGGATAGGTGCCCAGGAATTTTCGGAACGCCGCGATCGACTCCTCGTAGCGACTGTTCTTCAGCAAGGCAAAGGCAGCCTGGTAGTCGCCCTTGTCGGTGCCAGGAGCCGCATTCGCCGCGGCTTCTGCCCCTGAGTTCGCAGTTTCGGCGGGTGCGACCGTGGCCGGCGCGGCGCCGGCAGGAGCGGAAAGTCCCGAGGAGGTGCCCGGCGTGATGCCGCCGCGCGCCTCCAGCACTTTCATGCGCGTATCCAGATCCGCATACAGATCGCGCTGCTGCTTGCGCGAGGCCTCCACCGCATTGTTGATCTGATCCACATCGTTACGCATGGACTTGATCTCGGCGCGCATGGCTTCCAGATCGTTGGACAATTGCAGCAGGCTCTGATTCGACACGACCTTCTCGACGCGGGTAAGGCGGTTGTCCAGATCATTGAGCTTGATCTGCACCGGGTCCTCCTCGGGTGGAGTGGTCATGCAGCCGGCCGCGAGCAGCGCGCCCCCGGCCAGTATCAGCGCGCGCAAGGCTTTCATGGGACCGCGACCATTTCTACGCGGCGGTTCTTGGCGAACGCCGCCTCGGTCTCACCCTCCACCGCCGGGCGCTCCTCGCCATAGCTTACGGTGGACAGCTGCGTGTCGGCGGCTCCCTGCAACATCAGCGCGCGGCGCACCGCCTGCGCGCGGCGCTCGCCCAGACCGATGTTGTACTCGCGCGTACCACGCTCGTCGGTGTTGCCTTCCAGCCGGATTTTCCAGGCCGGATGCATCGACAGCGCATGCGCCACCTCGGTGACGATGCCGGCGTACTCAGGCTTGATCTCCACCTTGTCGTAATCGAAGTAGATGATCCTGCCGGCCACTGCGGCGGCCGCGCCCGCGGCACCGCCTGATTCGCCGAAGGGCGTGGCCGCGCCGGTCTGCGGACCGGTGTCGCCGCTGCTCGCCCCGCCCTGCTCGGGCACCGCCGTGCCGGCATTGGGATTGCCCTTGACCGTGGGCTTTTTCGGACATCCGGACAGGGCAATACCCGCCGCGACGATCATCGTTACCATCAACCACTTCTTCATCACACCCTCCATCGCCGCGCGAACGCGGCCCCTGTCAAATAGTGTACCGCGATCAGTAGGCCGCCCAAGCAGGTTCGCGCACCTCGCCTTCGCTGGAGACCAGTCGTTGCTGTACCCGGCCGTCGGTGCTCACCAACGCCAGCACACCGCGGCCGTGGTCGCGACTGGAGTAGATCAGCACCGCGCCATTGGGCGCGAAGCTCGGGGATTCATCGAAGCGACCCTTGGTCAGCACCTGCATATCGCCGCGCCCGGTGAGATCCTGCACCGCGATGTGATAGCCGCTGCCGTCCTGGGTGACGAAGGCGAGCTGGCTTTCATCCGGCGAGAGCCGCGGCCGCGCATTGTAGGGACCTTGGAAGGTAACCCGCTGCGCACGACTCCCCGGCACGAGCGATTGCTTGTAGATCTGGGGACCGCCGGCCCGGTCGGAAGTGAAGTACAGCGATTGGCCATCGCGCGACCACTGCGGCTCGGTATCGATGGACGGATCGCTGGTTACGCGGGTCAGCGCCTGGGTGGCGAGATCCAGCACGTAGATGTCGAGATTGCCGTCGCGCGAGGACAAGGTCAGCGCCAACCGGCGTCCATCCGGAGACCAGGCCGGCGCCTGGTTCACGCCCGCCTTGGCCGAGACCCGCCGGCGCTCGCCACTCTTGAGATATTGCACGTAGATCGCCGGCAGCTGATTCTCGAAGGATACGTACGCGAGATTCTGCCCGTCGGGAGACCAGGCCGGCGACATTAGCGGTTCGCCGGATTGCATCACCACGCGCGGGTCCGCCCCGTCGGCGTCGGCGACGATGAGTCGATACTGCCGATTGGGCACGTGCCCGGTCACCGATATATAGGCGATACGGGTGGCGAAGGCACCCTTCACGCCGATGATTTTCTCGTAGATCAGGTCCGCGATCTGATGCGAGGCCAGCCGCAAGCCGCTCTGGTTGGCGGTGATCTGGAATCCCAATAGGCGCTGTCGGTTGAGCACGTTGAACAGCTCGAAGGCCACCTGGTAGCGGTTAGGCTCCAGCGTCTGTACCCGTCCCACCACGATGTAATCGGCCTTCAGGGTACGCCAGTCATTGAATACGATGTCCGCGCCGTGCGTCGGCTTCTCGATCATGTCGTCGCGGCTCATGGGAGCGAAGCGCCCGCTCGACCCGAGATCGGCCGCAACCACCTGCGCCACGTCGAAAGTGGGAGCACCGGCATCCGCCGCGAACGGCACGATGGCAATGGGAATGGCGTCGGCCTGACCCTGGGTGATCTCCACCACCAGCTGCGCGCGCGCCAGCGGCGCAACAAGGATCAGCAGCAACACGAC
>JAFEGC010000002.1 GCA_018240265.1 Pseudomonadota bacterium
ACGCGCGTACTCGGCGGCGTACAGGAGCTTGAACTTGCTGACTCCCAGCGGCCGGCTTCCGGCAAATCTCACGCCCAAGGTCTGCGAAGAGGATGCCTTCGCATCGGGCATGTCCAGCAGATACCCGAAGACGGTGAGAGTCCCGACGCCCTTGAAGTCCTGCGACAGGCGCAGCAGATGGATGTGGCTGTGATCGTAGACTCCCTGCGGGGAATCGCGGCCGAACACCCGGTTGACGCGCCAGACGTACCCATAGCTCAAGGACATTCCGGCTAGCGGCTTCACCGCGACACTGGCGCCATCGAGCGTCTGATCATTCTGCCGCCAGTCGACCGAGCCTATCCAGCGCTGATTGTCCAGATTCACGGCCTGACGACCGGCGTTCAGCTCGAACTTATCGTTCCAGTGGTAGTGCAGGAACGCCTGGTTGAGCGCGTAATCCTTCGGGTCGGCTACGATCGGGTACTGCGTGCGCCCATTGACGGTGTCGTTGTACCGCTCCGACCCCAGGTGGGCCACTCCGTCCCCTTCCACCGTGACGCTGAATCCCTCCCACTCGCGCGTTTTCACGCCCCCGCGCACGCGCAGGGTGGAGGCGAGCGCGGAACGCACGATGCCGTCCTGATCGACCGACTCGATCCGGTAGCGCAAATTGAGATAGGGCTTGAACGGCGGTTCGGGCTGTGCCGGTGTATCAGCCGCCTGCGCAGCTACGCCCCAGACGCACAGGCCCAGCACTGCCATCCATGCGCGGCCCAGCCGGGCGCATGCAGCGTCCCGCGCCGCTTTTATGGTTCTGAGCCGATGCATGGTCGGTTGCGAGCATTCTTTCACGATTCACTCCTGTTGCATTCTTGGTGCATCCCAATTGCATCGAGCGGCTTTGGACAAGCGAGGCGCAAACTCATGGAGCGCGCCGCGGTCTGTCATGCCCCGGAGGCAGATTCAGCCGGCGGGATCGGACCAGCTGGTACGGGCGGAAAAGATAGGTGACGGAGGCCAGTCCGCTCCAGACGTGAACCAGCCGACTGAAGGGAAACAACAGGAAGATGGTCATGCCCAGTACCATGTGGATCTTGTAGGGCAAGGCGAGTCCGATCAGGTTGGTCGCCAGCGGACGAAAGGTCACGATCCGCTGCGCCCAGTCGGCCAGAATCAACATGACACTGCCGTCGGCATGCCGCAGCGACAGTGGCAGCGTGATCAATCCGAGGCTGAGTTGCACCCACAGGATTACCAGGATGGCGATATCGGTACGATGGCTGGTCAGGCGAATGCGGGGATCGGCGATGCGACGCCAGATCAGCAGGCACAGACCGGCGAAGCAGATTGCCCCGGCGATGCCCCCAGCCACGACGGCCAGCAACTGCTTGTGCGCCGGGGAAATGACGTGCGCATACAGCGCATGTGGGGTCAGCAGGCCCACTGTGTGACCCACGAACAGGAACAGTATCCCGACGTGAAACAGATTGCTGCCCCAACGCAGCGTGCCGTGACGCAGCAGCTGCGACGAATCACTCTTCCAGGTGTACTGGTCGCGGTCGAAGCGCGCAAGACTCCCCATGAAGAAGACACCCAGGCAGATATAGGGATAGACCGTGAAGAAGAAGTCGTGAAGATAGAGATTGAGGGCGGATGCGGATTCGTTCATGGCAGATCTCCTCGCGCGGCGGTAGATCGATCGGGGCGCACCTCGCGGCTGAAGTGCAGAGGCTGGGGTGTGCCGGGGCGGGCCGGGCGGCCGGTTCCGCAGCCCGAGAACGCCGCTGGCTCGTCCCAGCTGAGATCTGGCGGATCCTCATCCGAGATCTGCACGGCGCTGGCGGAAACGCCAGCCAAATCGAGCAATGCGCCCATCGCACTGGCGTAGCCGCTATGCCGGCTTCTCAGGGCCGCGAACACGGCATTGACCAGATGCGCGATCTCGCCCAGCAGACCGATGGCTTCGGCCGCCGGCTGGGTCGAGGCGAACTCCAGCACCACCGGCAGATGATCGGGCATCTCGCCCGCGGCAAGATAGAGGCCGGCCTGCTCGTAGGTCCGGGCCAGATCGATCATCGCCGGTCCCCGTTCGCGCGAATCCCCATGCACATGTTCGAACAGATGCAGGGCCGTCCGCCGACCACTGTCGAACAGCTGGACATAGTCGGCTTGCGCATCCAGTGGATCCTGCCGTGCCAGAGCGCCGATGAAATCGTCGAGCTCGGCCAACCGCCGCTCGGGCAATGCGGCCTCCGCATGCAGCGCCGTGCGCAGTTCGGACAGGTGAGCGCGCAGCTCGGGACCGGGGTATCCCAGCAATCGGGAAAGCACGCGCAGCGTGCGGCTCGCCGGATTGGGAGCGTCGGAAATTGCCATGGTCAGATCTCCACCTTGATGGGAATCGTGCGACGCTTCTCGCTGCCGAACAGACTGGTTTGACCGGTACCCTCCGAACAGCCGTTGCCGAAGCTGAAGCCGCAGCCGCCGCGCAGGTGGAAGGCGTTCTCCGCGTATTCGCGATGGCTGCTGGGGATCACGAAGCGGTCCTCGTAATTGGCGATCGCCATCACCTGATACATGTCCTCGACCGTCGACTGCGACAGGCCGACCTGCTTCAGCACCGCCTCGTTCACCACGCCGTCGATGTGCTTGCTGCGGTTGTAGGCGCGCATCGCCAGCAGGCGTTCGAGCGCGCGAGTCACCGGTACCGTATCGCCGGCCGTCAGCAGGTTGGCCAGATAGCGCAGCGGAATGCGTAGCGAGCCCACGTCGGGGATCTCGCCATTGTTGCCCAGGTGCCCGGCCCGGGCGGCCGCGGTGATCGGCGATAGCGGTGGCACGTACCAGACCATGGGGAGCGTGCGATATTCGGGGTGCAGCGGCAGCGCCACTTTCCAATCCATGGCCATCCGGTAGACCGGGCTGTTACGCGCGGCCTCGATCCAACTTTCCGGAATGCCGTCCCGGCGGGCCTGCTCGTTGATCTGCGGGTCGTGCGGATCGAGGAAGATGTCCAGCTGGGCCTGGTACAGGTCCTGCTCGCGCTCCACGCTCGCTGCCTGTCGGATGCGATCGGCATCGTACAGCAGAACGCCGAGGTACCGGATGCGGCCCACGCAGGTTTCCGAGCACACCGTGGGCTGCCCGGCCTCGATGCGTGGAAAGCAGAAGATGCACTTCTCCGCCTTGCCGCTCTTCCAGTTGTAGTAAATCTTCTTGTAGGGGCAGCCCGAGACGCACATGCGCCAGCCGCGGCACTTGTCCTGGTCGATCAGGACGATGCCGTCCTCTTCACGCTTGTAGATGCTGCCCGAGGGACACGATGCCACGCAGGCCGGGTTGAGGCAATGCTCGCACAGGCGTGGCAGGTACATCATGAAGGTGTTCTCGAACACGCCGTACATTGCCTTCTGCACGCCCTCGAAATTGCTGTCCTCGCTGCGCTTGGCGAATTCACCGCCAAGAATCTCCTCCCAGTTGGGACCCCAGACGATCTTGTCCATCTGCTTGCCGGTGATCAAACTCCGTGGACGGGCCGTAGGACTCGCCTTCATTTCAGGCGCGCTCTGCAGATGGTCGTAATCGAAGGTGAAGGGTTCGTAGTAGTCATCGATCTCCGGCAGGTTCGGATTGGCGAAGATCTTCGCCAGCAGCGGCCACTTGCCGCCCTGACGCGGCACGATCGAACCGTCCGCCTTGCGGATCCAGCCGCCCTTCCAGCGGCGCTGGTTCTCCCATTGCTTTGGGTAGCCGATGCCGGGTTTGGTCTCGACATTGTTGAACCATGCGTATTCCACGCCCGGCCGGCTGGTCCACACGTTCTTGCAGGTGACGGAACAGGTATGGCAGCCGATGCACTTGTCGAGGTTGAGAACCATACCGATCTGGGCGCGAACTTTCATGAATTCTCTCCGTAGGCCTGTACTCGCTCGATCCACTGCTCACCCACCGGCGTATCCAGCCAGTCGATCCTGCTCATCTTGCGCACGACGACGAACTCATCGCGGTTCGTGCCGACGGTTCCGTAATAGTTGAAGCCATAACTCAGCTGCGCATAGCCGCCGATCATGTGCGTGGGCTTGACCACGATGCGGGTGACGGAGTTGTGGATTCCTCCGCGCACGTTCGTGATCTGGCTGCCGGGCGTGTTCACGATCTTCTCCTGCGCGTGGTACATCATCACCATGCCCTCCTTCACACGCTGGCTCACCACCGCGCGCGCGGCGATGGCACCGTTCACGTTGAACAGCTCCACCCAGTCGTTGTCGACGATGCCGGCCTTGCGAGCGTCGATCTCGGACAGCCAGACGATCGGCCCACCACGCGACAGCGTGAGCATCATCAGGTTGTCCGTGTAGGTGGAGTGAATGCCCCACTTCTGATGCGGCGTGATGAAGTTCAGCAGGATTTCGGGATTGCCATTGGCGCGCTGGTTGTGCAACGCCGCGGTGGCCTTCATGTCCACCGGCGGGCGGTAGCTGGAGAATCCCTCGCCAAAAGCGCGCATCCAGGCGTGATCCTGATAGAACTGCTGCCGGCCGGTGAGCGTGCGCCAGGGAATCAGCTCGTGCACGTTGGTGTAGCCGGCATTGTAGGAGACATTCTCGCTCTCGATGCCGCTCCAGGTGGGCGAACTGATGATCTTGCGCGGCTGCGCCTGAATGTCGCGAAAGCGGATTTTTTCGTCTTCGCGGTACAGGGCCAGGTGGGCATGCTCGCGGCCGGTGGCCTTGGACAGGGACTCCCAGGCCTTGACGGCGACATGGCCGTTGGTCTCCGGAGCGAGCTGCAACACCACCTCGCAGGCATCGATGTCCGTTTCTATGCGGGGCATGCCCTGCGTCACGCCTTCCTGGCGTACCACGCCGTTGAGCTCGCCGAGCTGCCTCACTTCGGTCTGCGTGTCCCAGGCGATGCCCTTGCCGCCGTTGCCCATCTTGTTCATCAATGGGCCAAGCGCAGTGAAGCGCTTGTAGACGTTGGGGTAGTCGCGCTCCACCACGGCGATCGCCGGAGCCGTCTTGCCTGGCACCAGCTCACACTCACCACGCTTCCAGTCGCGCACTTCCAGCGGCTGCCCGAGTTCTCCGGCCGTGTCGTGCATCAGGGGTGCTAGCACGACGTCCTGTTCGAGACCGAGGTGACCGGCACACACCTCGCTGAATGTCTTTGCGATGCCCTTGTAGATATCCCAGTCGCTGCGGCTCTGCCAGGCCGGGTCCACCGCGGTAGACAGCGGATGGATAAACGGATGCATGTCGCTGGTGTTGAGATCGTTCTTTTCGTACCAGGTGGCTGTGGGCAGCACGATGTCGGAGTACAGGCAGGTCGTGCTCATGCGAAAGTCCAGCGTGACGAGCAGGTCGAGCTTGCCTTCCGGAGCCTGCTCGTGCCACTTGACCTCCGCCGGCCGGGCGTCCTGCGCGCCCAGTTCCCTGCCTTGCACACCATTGCTGGTGCCCAGCAGATGCTTGAGAAAATACTCATGTCCCTTGCCGCTGGAACCAAGCAAGTTGGAGCGCCATACGAACAGGTTGCGCGGCCAGTTCTGAGGTGCATCGGGATCATGGCAAGCAAAGTCCACCGTGCCCGCCTTGATGGCGCGAACGGCATGCTCCTTCGCATCGACGCCACTCTCGGCCGCTGTGCGCGCCAGCGCCAGCGGATTGACGTTGAGCTGTGGTGCGCTCGGCAACCAGCCCATGCGTTCGGCGCGCACGTTGAAGTCGATGGCGCTGCCCTGGTAGGCGGTCGGATCGGCCAGCGGCGAGAGGATCTCCTCCATGCCGACCTTCTCGTAACGCCACTGGTCGGTATGGGCATAGAAGAAGCTGGTGGAATTCTGCTGGCGCGGCGGCCGACTCCAGTCGAGCGCGAAGGCGAGCGCCGTCCAGCCGGTCTGAGGGCGGAGCTTCTCCTGACCGACATAGTGCGCCCAGCCTCCGCCGCTCTTGCCGACGCAACCACACAGCATCAGCAGATTGATGATGCCACGATAGTTCATGTCACAGTGATACCAGTGGTTCATCGCCGCGCCGATGATCACCATGGAGCGACCTTCGGTCTTTTCGGCGTTCTCGGCGAACTGGCGCGCCACGGTGATGACCTGTTCGCGCGGCACACCGGTGATCGATTCCTGCCAAGCCGGCGTGTACGGTGTGTCTTCATCGTAACTGCGCGCGCCCGATCCCAGGCCGCGGTCGACACCGTACTGGGCCGCCTGCAGGTCGAACACCGTGGCCACCAGCACGTGACGTCCCTCGGCGGCCGAACCGATCGCCACTGGCACCACCGGCACTTTCGTGCGCCGCACTTGTCCGGTGCGCGGGTTGGCCTGAAAGTGAGGATTGGGCTGACCGCCGAAGTAGGGAAAGGCGACATCCGCAAGCCGGTATTCCTGGGCGCCGTCCTCGAGCACCGACAGCTTGAGCCGGACCTGCTCGCCCGATCGAGCCTCCCGCTCCTCGAGATTCCATCGGCCGGCGTCGGCACGACCCTCCGGGCCCCAGCGAAAGCCGATCGAACCGTTGGGTAACACCATCGCGCCGGACGTATCGAACGCAAGAGTCTTCCACTCCGGGTTGTTCTGCTGGCCGAACCGATCATCGACATCGCTCGCGCGCAGCAAGCGGCCCGGCACCAGCACCGTGCTGCCGTCCGCGAGAGTCTGCTCCTCGAGCATCACCAACATCGGCAGGTCGGTGTAGCGGCGCGCGTAGTCGTCAAAGTAGGGAACGCGGCGCTCGACGTAGAATTCCTTGAATACGACGTGACCCATGGCCATGGCCACGGCCGCATCGGTTCCCTGCTTCGGGTGCAGGCACAGATCGGCCAGCTTCGACACTTCCGCATAGTCTGGTGTCACGGCGACCGTCTTCGTGCCCTTGTAGCGGACTTCCGTGAAGAAATGGGCGTCCGGCGTGCGCGTCTGGGGCACGTTGGATCCCCAGGCGATGATGAAGCCGCTGTTGTACCAGTCGGCACTCTCGGGGACATCGGTCTGCTCACCCCAGATCTGCGGGCTCGAGGGCGGCAGGTCGCAGTACCAGTCGTAAAAGCTCATGCACACGCCGCCGATCAACGACAGGTAGCGTGAGCCCGCGGCGTAGCTCACCATGCTCATGGCCGGAATCGGCGAGAAGCCGATGATGCGATCGGGGCCATAGCGCTTGATCGTGTAGACATTGGCCGCGGCGATGATCTCGTTCACCTCTTCCCAGCTGGAGCGCACGAATCCACCCAAGCCCCGCACCTGCTGATAGTCACGCCGCTTGGCCACATCGGCCTGAATCGCGGCCCACGCGTCCACCGGTTCGTGCAGTCGCCGCGCCTCGCGCCAATGCCTGAGCAGGCGGGCACGTACCATCGGGTACTTCACGCGGTTGGCGCTGTACAGGTACCAGCTGTAACTGGCGCCGCGCTGGCACCCACGCGGTTCATGGTTCGGCAAGTCCCAGCGAGTGCGCGGATAGTCGGTCTGCTGGGTCTCCCAGGTGACGATTCCGCCTTTGACGTAGATCTTCCAGGAGCAGCTGCCAGTGCAATTCACACCGTGCGTCGAGCGCACGATCTTGTCGTGCGCCCAGCGGTTGCGATAGGCATCCTCCCAGGTGCGATCTTCGCCGGTGACGCGGCCGTAGTCTTCCGCAAAGCTCTCCCGGGGCAGTGTGAAATAGTTCAGTCGGTCGAGAAAATGGCTCATGCTGTCGCCCTCAAGGATTCTTCAGGTACGCATTCCCGCGCAGGTAGAACCACCAGTTCAGCACCAGGCACAGGCTGTAGAACACGGCAAAGCCATACATGGCCAGTTGCGGAGTGCCGTGCTGAATCTGATCGCCGATTACCACCGGCGCGATGAAGGCGCCATACGCTGCCACCGCGGAAGTCCAGCCCAGCACGGGGCCGGCCTTCTGCTGGTCGAAGATCACTCCGATGGTGCGGAAGGTGCTGCCATTGCCGATGCCGCTGCAGAAGAACAGCAGCAGGAACAGTCCGAGGAAGGTCGGAAAGTATTGCTCGGGCGTGGCCGAGGCGTAGGCCTGCGTCATCACGTGTCCGACCGCGATGGAGGCGATCACCATGACCGCCGAGACGATCTGGGTGACGATGGACCCTCCCCGGCGATCGGCGATCCATCCGCCCAACGGCCGCACGGCTGCACCAACGAACGGGCCGATCCAGGCATATGCCAGGACCGTCGGCGCGTTCGGGTTGGTCAACTTGTGCTGCATGACGCCCTGTGCATCTGCCACGTGGCTGACGCCGAAGATGACCTTCATGGCCAGCGGCAGCGCCATCGAGAATCCGATGAACGACCCGAACGTTACGATGTACAGCGCTGTCATCGACCAGGTGTGGCGATCCCGGAAGATGGCGAACTGCCGGGCGATGTTCTCCTTCATGGTGCCGAATGCAGCCAGCTTCATCATCAGCAGCGCACAGACGATGTCCAGCGGGATCGCCACCCACATGCTGATCAGACCGAGCCCCGTTGGCTTGGGCAGATAGATGTACAGGATGGCAATGGAGGGGATGAAGGCCAGCGTGTAGAGATAGGTGATCTTGGCGAAGGCGATGAGCGGCCGACCGGTCGAGGGCGACACGGTTTTCAGGTTGTTCATGCCCCACCAGCAGGCGATCGACAGCGGCACCAGGGACAGCACCCAGCCGAAGCCGGCGTTCTGGATCCAGGTGGGTGTACCGGCGGGAATCTTGCCGAAGATCCACCCGCTGTTCTTCTGCAGGATCATCGGATCGCCGCCCAATGCGCCGAAAATGCCCACCGTCATCAGCAGCGGTATCACGATCTGCATCGTAGTCACACCGAAGTTGCCGATGCCCGCATTCAGCCCGAGCGCCGTTCCTTGCAGACGCTTCGGAAAGAATGTGCTGATGTTGGACATGGAGCTGGCGAAATTGCCGCCGCCAACGCCCGACCACAGCGCCATCAACTGGAATGCCCACAAGGGCCATCCCGGGTGCTGCAAGGCGATGCCGGTGCCGATGGCCGGTGACAACAGCATGGCGGTGGTGAGGAAGATGGTGTTGCGGCCACCTGCCAGACGGATGAGGAATGAGGCCGGGATGCGCATGGTCGCGCCAGAAATGCCGGCGATTGCCGTGAGCGTGAACAGTTCAGCCTGGGTGAATGGGAAGCCCAGGTTGAGCATCTGCACCGTGATGATGCCCCACATCCCCCAGACGGCGAACCCACACAGCAGCGCGGGCACCGACAACCACAGGTTGCGGTAGGCGATGCGCTTGCCAGTCGAGTTCCAGAAGGCATCGTCCTCGGGACGCCAGTCGATGATGTCACCGCGGGCGGCGGAATGCGCGGATGGCGGCGCAAGGTTTTGCAGGTTCATGGTTGCCCTCGACTCGATGTCGCGATCGTTACCTGTCCCGTCAGCGCAGAGCCGGGCCGAAGACAGACTGGTCCGATGCGTTGCGGCCCATCAATTCGGTACGGCGAACCTCGGTCCAGTACATCCAGATCAAGGACACCCACACGACGCCGTACATCAACATGAAGGCGGAGGAACGCACTCCGGTCAGGTCCATCAACACCCCGAACAGGATGGGCAGGACGAAACCGCCCAGACCCCCGGCCAGGCCCACGACACCGCTGACAGTGCCGATATTCTCGGGGTACTCATCGCTGAGATACTTGAACACCGAAGCCTTGCCAAAGGCCCAGGCGACACCCAGCGTGAACATCAGCGCGGTGAATGCATAAACATTCAATCCGAGGTGGAAGGTCCGCACACCGTTGACGGCTTGAATGGTGAAGTCGGTCTGCGGGTACGACAGCAGGAAAAGGCAAATCCAGCTCGCCCACATGACCCACCAGGTGACGCTGTGGGCGCCGTACCGGTCGGACAACCAGCCGCCGATCGCGCGTAGTACGCCGCCGGGGAGCGAGAAACAGGCCGCCAGCAGCGCCGCGGAGCGGATGTCCAGCCGGTATTCACCCACGTAGTACTGCACCATCCACAGGCTCAAGCCAACGTAGCCGCCGAACACGATGCTGTAGTACTGGCAATACTTCAGCACCCGCCGGTCCTTCAGTATCTTCAGCTGATCGACGAACCGGACACTGCTGTCGACGCGGTGTGCGGGGTCGCTGTAGCTGAGGAACCAGAACAGGATGACCGTTCCCAACATCACGGCCGCGTACACTTTAGGCACCATGGTCCAGCCGAAAGCCACTACCAGGCCGGGCGCAATGAACTTGTTGACCGCCGCGCCAGAGTTGCCGGCACCGTAGATTCCCATGGCAAAGCCCTGCCGATTCCTGGGAAACCAGCGCGCCACATAGGGAGTGCCGACGGAGAAGGCGCCGCCGGCGAGGCCGACGAAAAGTCCGATGACCAGAAACTGCCAGAACTGGGTAGCGTAGGCAGTCAGCCAGATGGCCGGCACGGTGACGGCTAGCAGTACGCTCATCACCAGGCGTCCGCCGAACCGGTCGGTCCAGATTCCGAGCGGCACACGGATCAGCGACCCGGTCAACACCGGCGTCGCGGTCAACAGGCCAAATTCAGTGGCATTCAGACCAAGCTGCTTGCGCAGCGGAATGCCGATGACCCCGAACATCATCCACACCATGAAGCACACGGTGAATGCCAGCGTGCTCACCACCAACACGGAAATGCTTTGGCCCTGCTTGGTCATCTCGCACGCCCCTGTATCGTCATGCGAGCGATCCTAGCCACGCAGGCCGGAGCGTGGAATCCGTCGATGCGGTCGTTTTCGGCAGCCGGATGGATGATGGCGCCGCCGGCGAGCATAGTTCGAAGGAACTATGCGGCCATCACCCCCTTTCGGCTGTGGGCCTGGTTCAGACCAGGCCGCGGCTCTTGGCGATGACGGCGAGCTGGACGCGGGAGCTAACGTCGAGCTTGCGCAGCAGGTGCTGGACGTGAATCTTCACCGTCGACTCGGCGATCGAGAGCCGTCGCGCGATTTCCTTGTTGCTCGCCCCGCATCCGATCTCGACCAGGATCTCGGTTTCGCGCGGCGACAGCTCACTTGCCGCCGGCGTCACCGCGGCCGCCTCCGCAACGGCGGGCGGTGAACTGGCCTGTCGAAACGCCTCCACCAGCTTGGCCGTCATCTCCTGCGAGATGACATTGTCGCCGGCGACGGCCCTGCGGATCGCCACCGACAACGCATCACCGTCGATGGTCTTGAGAAGATAGCCGCTGGCCCCACCGCGCAACGCCGCCGCAAGGTCCTGCTCGTCCTCACTGACGGTAAGCATGAGAATGCGCACCTGCGGGCAGGCCGATCTGAGCGCCGGCAGCGCCGCGATGCCGCTGACGCCCGGCAGGTGATTGTCCAGCAGGATCACGTCCGGCTGGAGCGATTCCGCCATTCGCTGTGCCTCACCCGTATCGGCCGCATCTCCGACCACGAGCAGACCCGCATCTGCGCCGAGCAGGGCGGTGAGTCCGCGGCGAAACAGCGTGTGGTCATCCACGACCAGTACACGCACCTTGTCTTGTTCATCGATCACGCGGTGACCGTCCGATCGACGGAGGCCGTGGACCTTGCGGGGTCGGGCGTCTCCGCAGCGGTCGCAACCGGGAACTGCAGGGCAACGGTGGTGCCCGCGCCGAGGTGGCTGGTCACCCGCAGATCGGCACCCAGACGATGAGCGCGCTCACGCATGATGCGCAATCCAACGTGGTTTTCCTCATCGGGCAGGACGGATGCCGGGTCAAAACCCTGGCCATCATCATGGACTTCGATACGCCACGCGGGACGTTTCCAGATGTCCACCCGGACATGGTCTGCGCGCGCGTGCTTGCGCACATTGGACAGGGCCTCTTGCACGATGTGCAGCGCCTGAATCTGCACATCGGGTGGCAACGGCATGCCCTCATCATGCATCGTGAGCGTGGAGATCAGCCCGCTCTGGTGCTCGAACTTGCGCAGAGTCGTCTGCAATGCATGCTCCATGTCCTGCGCATTGGTGCGGGTGCGAAAATGCACCAGCAGTTCGCGCACGTCACCGTGACTCTCCCGCAGCCCGAGCTCGATTTCGGCCATCACCTGCAGCATGCGTTTCGCATCGTTATCCGCCATCGCTTTGCGCATCAGCTGCGCCTGGATGCCGAGAAAGGCCAGGGACTGCGCGATCGAATCGTGCAGCTCGCGCGCGAGAAACGCGCGCTCTTCGGCGATAGCCGCCTCGCGCTCCAGGGCGTGCAGGCGCAGGTTCTCCATGCCGCTGGCCAGATGCGAGGTCAGTGTCTCGAGCAGCACGTGCTCGGCGTCGGTCAGAGTGACCTCGGAACGGTAGAAGAGATCGAGCTCGCCCAGGTGCCGTTCCTGCGCATGGATGGGAACGGCCACGACCGTGACCCAGCCGGCCTGCTCGCAAGGCATGCGCCGAGCCTGCGCAAGATCGCGCACCGGGATGACGCGCGTGCCCCCGTCCACGCTCGTGCGTCCGCAGTGACAGTCGCCCGCCCGAATGCAATGTTCCTCCCGCGCCATGTCCTCGGACAGACCTTCGCTCGCCAGCAGCAGGAACTGCTCGCGGGCGGCATCCGTCCAGCGCAGGACCGCGGCATCGGCACGGGCAGCGATACGCACCCGGCGGGTGAAGCCGTCGGCCAGCTCTTGGAGCCCCGCGCAGCGGGCGACCAGCAGGCTGGTCTCATACAGGGACTGCAAACGCTCGCGCTTGTCCTGCAGTTCGGCGGTCTTCTCGCGCACCCGCTGCTCGAGATCGGTATACGATGCCTGCAGCTGGCGCGCCATGTCGTTGAAGCCAGCCGCCAGCTCACCGAGTTCGTCGCTGGTGCTGGGCTCGACGCGGGCCGACAGGTCACCCGCCCGCAGCGAGGATACGGCCCGGGTGAGACCGACCACCGGCTCGAGCACGAAGTGATAGCCGACCACCACCAGCACCGCAGCCGCCAGGGTGCTCGCCACCAACAGCGCGACCTGCATGAAATGCAGGATATTCGTATAGCGCGCAAGATGTTTCTCGATCGACTGCACCAGTCCGTCGATGGCATCCACCGTCTCGCGCGTGGCACGGTCCATGGCCGAGGGCTCGACCGGCGTCACCGATGCGTGCATGGCCCGCAACGTGGCCCACTGTCGCCGGACGTCGGCATACCGGAAGCGCACCTCATCATCCCACGGAGTCACCAGCGGGCGCTCCGGATCACCCTCCGCCAGCAGCGCAAGGCTCCGATCGATCCCCGTCAACAGCTCGGCGCGCGACCTCGTCGGCTGTTCCAGGGTTGAAACCCACGCCAGACGATACGCCTGCATCCGCATGCGGCCAGCCTCATTGATGGCCGCCGCCCCACCATCCAGCTGCCAGGAGACCCACAGTGTGATCGCCGTGAAGATCAGTCCGAGCATCAGGAACGGCAGCCCGACGGCCGCCAGTTTGGCCCCGAGAGTCCAGCGATTGCCGCTTTCTGTCACGCCGCAACTCCGGATCAACGGAAAGATGGGGTGAGCCCAGCAACCCGGCCGGCATTGGTTGTAAGCATCGGTTCGAGGTCTCCGTATTGGCGTCGCCGGCGCGATTGCGTCGCCACGCAGACGCTCATTGTCGTCCAGTGCGCGCCAACCTGCAAAACGTTCTCGATCCGGGCGCGTAAACGTTCGAAGACCGGCGGTCCAGGAATACCTCTGACCTTCCTGCGAGTATTGCCGGTCCGTCTAGTAAATGCCCAGGATGTTGATGAACGGCCCCGCGCTGCGATAGCTCAGGTCGGTCAGATCATCCGAGAAGTCGGTGAAGTTGTAGCCGGCGCCGAGTTTCACGTGCCCGCCGAAATGGCGGTAGATGGCCGCCAGCACGCCGGCGCGGCGATCCTGCGCCTCGTACACGTTGAGCTGACGGAGCTCCAGCATCATGTCCCACTCGCGCACGAAGTGCACATCGGCGCGCAGGATGCCGAGGTCCGCGCGGCTGGAATACCACGGCCCGCCGATGCGCGAATTGCGCAACGACCCGATGCGCTCGCCGATCTTGCCGCCCAGCGACAGCCAAGGGTTGACGTCGTAGAGGGTATCCACCGACAACACGTGGCTGCGCTGCGCGTAGTCGAGCAGGTCATCGCTCAGGTTCACCTGTCCCGGCGAGGGAAGCGTGTAGTAGTAGCGGTATTGGAACAGCGCATTCCAGCGGTCATTCGCCACCGGCCGGTAGGCAGTGCCCATGGAAGCGTCCATGAAATCGCCGTCGTAAAAGTTGCCGGCACTGGCTTTGCTTACGGAGAAGTTGAATTTGCCGATCAAGCGCCAGTCGGGCGCGAACTGGTAGGCGCCGGTGTTGCGCGACAGCCAGGTCTTGCGTTCGCCGGCGGTGCCATCCTCGTTGCGGTATTCGAGGTTCGAGGTGACGCGCGTGCGGTCGAGCTTGTAGCCCACACCCACGGCCGCGGCGCGGCGCCGCAGGTCCCCGGCCGTCGGATCGCTGACGGTGCCGGCCTCGAACTTCAATCCATAGGTCCAGCGGTCGTTGGGCGACAGATCCACGCCGAAGGCATTGGTGAGACTGTCCGGACCCGCACCGCGCGCATTGCGCGCTTCGTCGTACACGCTGACATGCTCCGCGATCTGCACCCGGCTGCCGAGCACGGTGTTGTCGTAGCGGCCGACATAGTTCGAATCCGGACGCTCGGTCTCCATGGTGTGCGTCAGGTAGATGTTCGAACGGTCGCTGACGCGATAGTCCACGCTGGCCAGCCCGCCGAAGCCACCGCTGCCTTCCGAGGCTTCCGCTCCGAGGCGCACGCGGTCGTTGACCTGCACTTCTCCGCCGACACCGCCACGGTCATTACGATCGCGATCCCCGCTTCGATCCAGGGTTCTCTGTCCATACGCGTAGGCGCGCCAGGGCGCGGGCCGCGCCGCCGTCTCGGCCGCAGCCTCGGCCGGCACCGTGGCACGGGTAACATCGAAACGATTGGTGGACACGGGTGCCCGTGCCTGCGCCTGGCCTTGGGAAGCGCCCTGCGACAGTGCTGCTGCGCCGTCCTGCGTGTCCGGCTTGTAGTCCACGCGCACCACGGCATCGGTCCGCTCGCCGTTCTGCGACAGCAGGGAACTCGCCAGGGCCGTATCGCTCCGACGGTCGTCGTGACGGCCGCCGACGCTCAGGCCCCAGCGCGGATTGAGCTGCAGGTGCACCGCGGCTTCTTCTGCATTCACGCTCTGCGTGGTGGCATCGCGCTCATCGGCCTTCAGGTCCACCGAGGCGCGCGCGCTGATCGGTAAACTGAAACTGGCACCCCGTTGCAGTACCGCCTCACCGGGCGTGAACGAGCCGGGACCGGAGAAGCCCGCGTCGCGCTTCTGCCAATAGACGTTGCCGCGGCCACGCACGCTGTCCCAGACTTCCGACAAGTCGAATACTCCGTTCAGGCGCGTGGCATTGGCGCGCGCATCGGTGATGCTGCTCTGGTTGAAGCCGAAACCACCGTCGATGGAGCTGAACGCATCGGCGCCGCCCTGCGAGCGCGCCCATTCTGCGTCGAGGAAGGTGCCGGCGGCATAACGCAGCGTCGCATCCGCGCCACCCACCCGCTGCCGGTCCGTGCCATCGCCCTGCTGATAGCCGGAGAAGCCCAGGCGCACATGGTCGTCCGCCCAGGCGCTGACACGACCACCGTACACATTGCTGCTCACCGAGCTCAGGCCCGGCGTGTACTCGTAGGTGGTGATCAGGTACACGGGATTGCCGGACAGCGAACCCGCCTGCACCAGCGAGCTGTTGTCGGCGACCGAAGGGAGCGGTGCGCGCAGCAGGATACGGCCCTGCAGGTAGCTCAGTTCGTAGTCGAGACCCGGCACCAACTGCGCGCGGCTGACCGGCACGCCGGACACCGCATCGCGGATTTCGATCCACAGCCGCTCCGAACCGCGGGTGATGTCCTGGCGATGAAGGTAGTACAGCGAGCCGCCGGTGCCGCGGAATTCTTCGCGCGAATCCAGGGTGCCGGGCTCGGCGGCGAACACATCCACCGTGCCACGGCGCTCGCCGAAGGCGGTGGCGATATCGGATTTCAGGTACAGATCGCCGCCGTACAGGCTGCGGCTGTACTGATTCAGCTCAAGGCCGGTCCACGTGGTCTGGAAGTTGCCCCACACCGCGCGCGAATCATGATGCTCGATGCGCGCGTAGGCGCGGCCGTTGGTGGGCGCATCCCATTCGCTGGTGCTGTCATCGCCGTACACCGGATAGGCGCGGTCGGCATCGATGCGCTCCAGCAGGAAGCGCGGGTCCTTGGAAGTGAAGTTGCTGAACAAGTCCTCGATCGGCCGTTCGCGTGTATCCGCGCTCAAGGTGACGAGATAATCGTCAGCCACCTTGCCCTTGGCATAGAAGGCGCCGCGGCCGGTGATCTCGGTGCGCTTGGAGTAACGCTCGGTATCCTGCGTGACCAGCTCCGCGGGTCCCGAGGTGTGGTTGTCCGCCACGGTGAATTCGCCCAGCGCCACATAGAACCAGGCATCCTTCCCCAGCGTCAGGTTGCGCGCGAAATGCATCTTCTCGCCCGAGGGCAGTTCGGTCTGCACTTCCACCTGATGCGTGCCCGAGGGCAGCAACTGGCGAGTGACGAAGCGGCCCTGCGGGTCCACCGGCACATCGGCGCCAAAAACGCTGACGCGCTCGCCCGTCTGCGCATTGCGCCCGCTCACCGTGACGCTGCCCCCGCTCACCGGGATGTTGCGCACGCGCAGCGTGCTCTCGCCATAACCCACCAGGCGCTCGCGCGCGGCATCCTCGGCATCGCCCACGATGCGCGGATGATCCAGGATGGACAGGCGCTTGCGCACGGTCTCGTCGAACCGGCCGCGCGCATCGTACGCGCGCAGCACGAACAGGCTCTCCGCCGGCATGCCCGCATCCGGCGTCCAGTGCAGCGGCTGGCCCAGGGTCACCGGTAGCACCAGGAAGGGCTTTTCGCGCGAGTCCTGTCCCGGCACGAAGAAGCGCAGCTCGGCGCGCTTGATGAATGCGAGATAATTGCTGTAGGTGTCGAACTCCACCGGCTGGCCGGCGGCGACGCCACTCGGCCACACCGACACGTTCAGCGCCGGCTCGGTCTTCAGCGGGTCGAACTGGATCTGCAAGTCGTGGCGTTCGGCCGCGACGTCCACACAACGCTGATGGTCCGCCTCGACCACGCCGTCCGCGGCGGTGGCGGGCTGTCCGTCCACGGTAATGCTGAACGGTGCCGGGCTGGCGTTGCCGTTGCCGTTGGCGTTACCGTGACCGATGGCGTTGGCGGGAGCAGCGTTCGCCGCGCCAGCCGCGCTCGCCGCTCCTGTCCCACACCCCGGCTTGTCGGCGGAGGTCGCGGCTCCGGCCGGCGCCGGCGACGGCTCCTCGGTGTACCACACCGAGATCTCCACGCGTCGATTCTTGGCCATGCCGGCCGGTGTGCCGTTGTCCGCCACGGGTTTGCGATCGCCCTCGCCGCGAATGGTGAACACTTCCGCCGGCAGCCCCAGCTTGCCGCGCAGATACTGCGCCACCTGGAAGGCGCGCGCCTCCGACAGGCCCTGGTTGTCACGGTAACGCCGGCGGGCCTTGGCGCTCAGATGCTGGGTATCGGCATGACCAACCACCAGGAAACGGAGCTTGGGCTTGCCGGCCACGCCCGCACCGATGCGGTCGAGCTGCGCGCGGGCATCGTCCAACAGGGTCTCCCAGCCGGAGGTGAACAACGTGCTGCGGTCGGACTCCACCAGCGCCACTTCGCGCGTCGGCGGCGTGGTCGGCAGCGTTGCGGCCGACTCGCGCATGGTCTTGAGATCCCGCTCCCACAGATTGGAGTTGCCCGGCAACCCTTCCAGCGGGGTGTTGAATTCCGTGTCATGGCCGGGCGCGGCCTGGAAGATCTTCGAATCATCCACCTGCGCTCCGCGCACGTCCGCCGCCACCGCGGGGCCGCTCAACCACAGCAACACAGCGAACAAATGAAGAGGCTTGCGCGTACTCATTGGCGGGCCTCGCCTTCCATTTCAACCTGCAGCGGATAGCGCGAGTGCTGCGCTCCCCACTGCGTCCGTATCGCCTTCTCGATGGCCGCGCCGTGCGCGCGCGCCGACTTGGCGCTCTCCTGCACGCCGCGCGTATAGGCGATGCGCACCACCGACGGACGTTCCGTCAACAGCCGCACCACCTCGTCGAGCCGTGTCTGCCACTCCGGTTTGAGCCGGTTGCCGCCGGCCTCGAACGCCTCCTCGCTCGCCGCCACGCGCACCACGCGATGGATGGTGGCGCCGAAGTTGAGCTTCACCATCTTGCCGCGGGTAACGCGCACGTCGCGCGGGTTCTCCGTGGTCAGGCGGAAGCCGGATGGCAGCGTGCGCTCATCCAGCTTCATCACGAAATTCGAGCCGCGGTATTCGTTCGGGATCGCCGCGCAGGCCACGTGGTAACGGCCGTCGGCATCCGAGGTCACCAGCACGCCGTTGAGCGTGGCCAGGCGCACGTTGGGAATGCCGCCCTCGCCCGCGTCCTGGTAGCCGTTGGCGTTCTTGTCGTCGAATACCTTGCCGATGATGTCGGAGCAGTCGAACACCGGATCGGGCACGACGCGCACCGTGGCGGTGGCGACGTTGGACACGACGGTGTTGATCTGGTTGTTGAGCGCGAACGCCTGGTTCACGTACTCGGCCTCGCCCACGCCGGCGCCGACCACCAGCACCAGCTTGAACACCTTGCGCTGGTTCGCCGCGAAGCTCTGGTCCACCCAGGTGAGCTGGCGGCCCGCGCGCGCAGGCTCCGCGGACACGCCGTCGATGCTGGCCGAACCCGAGCGGTAGGCGAACCCCGGCGGGATCAGATCGCGCACGTCGATGTCGCTGAGCTGCGCGTTCAGCGTGTTGGCCACGGTAATGGTGTACGGCACCAGATCGCCGCGGCTCACGTTCACCATCGGCGTGGTCTTGGTGACGCTGATCGCGCCCGACAGGATGGGATCCACGGGGATGTGGTTGTCGACCACGTTGACCGAGGTGCCCGGGGTGAGCGTCAAACGCAGGTAGTACTGCGTGGTGTTGAGGCCGGAGGCGAGCTGCGCGGAATTCGCCGGGCAGCGGTTGGCATCCTGGTTGGGAACGCTGGCGGCCGGCGCATTGGCCGAGGATTGCACCAGCGCCGGTGATGGCAGCGAGCCCACCGCCAACGTCGCCTCGCAGGGCGGAATCAGGATGGAGCTGCCCGGTGTGTAGCGGCCCACCGGCGGCTTCACGGTGATCAGGTACGTGCCGGCCGGCGCGCCCGGCAGCAGCAGGAACTGGTACACGCCGCTCACGTCGGTGACCTGCGAGAGGTTCGACGATCCGCCCAGGAGCTGCGTGGCGGGATCGAACCCCGCGGGCCCGGACAGGCTCACGGTGGCGCCCGCCACCGGGCGACGGCTCACGGAATCGTAGATCACGCCGGTGGGATCGAGCGGCAGGCTCTGCTCGGGAACGCGCGCGCCCGGCGTCAGCGTCAGCCCGGCGATGGTGCCGCCGCGCACGTCGGCGCCGCCCGGGTTGCCGGCATCGACCACATCTGGCGTGGTGGCCACGCCTTCTTCGTTGGTCACCGGAATACCGAACACCGCGCGGCTGCCGGCTTCGCGGAAGCGCACTTCGTAACCGCTGCCCGGCGCCACGTCATTGAACTGGTAGGCGCCATTGCCATCGGTGGTGGTGGTCTGCATCAACTGGTCGCTGGAATACAGCTCGACCACCCAACCGGACAGGAGCGGCTCGCCGGCGGAGCGACGGCGGTCGTGATCCAGATCGCGCCACACATGCCCGGCGAGAGAGGCATTGGCGCCGCGCTCACCGAAGTCGTAGCCGGTGGCATCCTGCGCCGCGCCCAGGGTGATGGCGGAGATCACATCGTTGCCCAACGTACCGCCGGCGCTGCCGAGCTTGTCGGTGCCGTCCTGGTAACCCGCGGGTTGTGTCTCGGTCAGGGTGTACCTACCACCCGGCACATCGCCTATGTGGTAAGTGCCATCCTTACCGGTCATGGCCGTGCGCGTCAGCGGATTGCCGCGCGCATCGGTGCCGGTCAGGGTGATGGTGACGCCGGCGATGCCCGGCTCGCCGGCATCGCGCACGCCGTTGTCGTTGGCATCGTCATACACCTGGCCCGCGAAGGAGCCGGCGGTCTCGCCGAAATCCACCACCGGCGGCGTGCCACCGGTCAGCGTCAGATCCAGCGCCACCGAATCCGGCGTGCTGCTGCCATAACCCGCGGGCTGCGTTTCCTGCAGGGTGTAATGGCCGCCCGGGATGTTGGTGAAGTTGTAGCTGCCATCGGCGGCCGTGGTGGCCGTGGCCACCACGTTGCCGTTGGCATCGCGCAGCGTCAGCACCACGCCGGCGATGCCGGCCTCGGTCTGCGCCCGCTGGCCGTCGCGGTTCGAGTCCAGCCACACATGGCCGGAGACGGACTGCGGCTTTTCGCCGAAGCGATAGTTGGTGGCCGCGGTTCCCGCCGGCAAGGCAATGGCGCTGATGACATCGTTCCCCACGGTGCCGCCGGCGCTGCCCGCCGCGTCGCCGCCATCGGCGTAAGCGCCCGGCTGGGTCTCGGTCAGGGTGTACGTACCCGACAGCAGATCGCTGAAGGAGAAGTTGCCGTTCGCATCGGTAGTCGTGGTACGGCTGACGGCGATGCCGCGCGCATCGGTGCCGGTGAGCGTGACGGTGACGCCGGCGATGCCGGGCTCGGAGGGCTGCTTGATTACGTCGCCATTCGCATCCGACCACACCACGCCGGCGAGGCTGGAGGTGGTCTCGCCGAAATCCACGCTGGCCGAGTTGCCGGCGGTGACGGTGGCGGTGCGGGTATCGGGTGTGCTGCTGCCATACCCCACCGGCTGCGTCTCCTCCAGGGTGTAGTTGCCGGCCGGCAGACCGGTGAAGGCATAGCTGCCATCGGCCGCGGTGACGGTGGTCGCCACCACATTGCCCAGCGAGTCCTTGAGCGTGATGGTCACGCCCGCGATGCCCGGCTCGCCGCTTTCGCGTGTGCCGTTGGCATTGACATCCTGGTACACCACACCCGACAGCGTGGTGCCGCGCTCACCGAAGGTGTAGCCGGTGGCATCGGTGTTCACCGGCAGCACAATGCCGTTGATGACATCGTTGCCCACGACTCCGCCGGCGGTGCCGGCCGCATCCGTGCCGTCGGCATAGCCTGCCGGTTGAGTCGGCTCGGCCACGCGATAGCCCGCGCCGTTCGGCGTGAGCAGATCCGCGAACAGGAAGTTGCCGTTGGCATCGGTGGCGGCGCTGCGGTTCACCGCATTGCCGGCCGCATCAGTGCCGGTCAGCGTCACGGTGACGCCGCTGATGCCCGGCTCGCCGCCATCGCGCGTGCCGTTGTTGTTCACGTCCACGTACACCGACCCGGCCAGGGTCGAACGCGTATCGGCGAAGTGCGCCGTCGCGGCGCCGCCGGCCGGCACGGTGACCGCCACCGAATCCGGTGAGGTGGGCGCCGAACCATAGCCCGCGGGCTGAGTCTCCACCACGGTGTAATTGCCGGCGGGCACGCCTGCGAACAGGAAGCTGCCATCCGACGCGGTCGTCGTGGTGGCCACGGTGGCGTTGGCCGAGTCCTTCAATGTGATGGTGACGCCGGCAATGCCGGTATCACCCGCATCCTGCGCGCCATTGCGGTTGGCATCGGCGAACACCACGCCGGAGACGGCCGAGCCCTTCTCGCCGAAGTTGTAGCCGGTGGCCTGGGCGCCGCCCGGCAGCGGTATGGCGCTGTACACATCGTTGCCGGCCGTGCCGCCCACATTGCCGGCACCGAGCACGTCACGCCCGTCGCCGAAGGCCGCGGGCTGGGTCTCGGTGAGGGTGTACGTGCCGCCGAGCACGTCGTCGAACAAATAGACGCCCGAGGCATTGGTGATCGTGGTGCGATTCACCACCACGCCGTTGGCATCCGTACCGGTGAGCGTCAGCGTCACGCCGGGCAGGCCGATCTCTCCGGATTGCTGCACGCCGTCATCGTTGGAATCCAGGAATACCGTGCCCGCGAGGGAACCGACGCTCTCACCGAAGTTGACCACCAGCGGCGTGCCGGCGACCAAGGCCACGGCCACGGTGTTGGAGGCATGTTCGGGGCCGCTCTGGAAGCCCGCCGGCTGGGTCTCGACGATGCTGTAGCTGCCGCCAATTTGGGGGCCGAAGTCGTAGCTGCCGTCGGCCACCGTGGTGCGGGTGGCGATCAGCGTATTGCCGGCATCGTACAACTGCACCGTTACGCCGGCGATGCCCACATCGCCCGGGTCCAGGGTGCCGTTGCGATTGACGTCGCGATACACGGTACCGGTGATGCCGGTGCCGACTTCCGCGAAGCGGTAACCGTTGGCGGTGGCGCCGGCGCCGAGCGCGATGCCGGAGATGCGGTTCTGCGCCTGGCTCACCGTGCCGCCGGCGCTGCCGGCGGTGATCTGGCCGTTGCCGTAGGCGGTGGGCTGGGTCTCGGTCAAGGTGTAGCCGGAGGCATTCGGCGCCACCAGGTCGTCGAACACCACGTTGCCGGCAGGATCGCTGCTGGCGTTGAGGCTCACGGCCGCGCCGCGCACATCCGTGCCGGTGAGGGTGAAACCGACGCCGGCGATCGGCGAATCCGTACCGTCGTTGACGCCGTTGGCGTTGCGATCGAAGAACACCGTGGCCGACAATTGCGAAGTGGTGTCGCCGAAATCATGGCCGCCGCTGCTGCCGGCGCTGGTCAGCGCGATGCCGCTGAGCGAATCGGGCGTGGAACTGCCGAAGCCGGTGGGCTGGGTTTCGGTGACGGTGTAGGTGCCGGCGGGCAGATCCGCGAAGCTGTACTGGCCGCTGGCATTGGTGGTGGTGGTGCGCGCCACCGCGGCGCCCAGGGTGCTGGTGCCGCTGAGCGAAATCGTGACGCCGCTGATACCGGTCTCGCCGCCATCCAGCGTGCCGTTGCGATTGGCGTCGCGCCACACCTGGCCGCTGAGCGCGGCCGCAAGCTCACCGAAGTTGTAGCCGGTGCCGTTGGTGGCCGCCACCGCGATGCCGCTGATCTGGTCGTTGACCGCGGTCGAGCCGCCGAGCGAACCGGCCGTATCGATGCCATCGCCGTAGGTCGAGGGCTGCGTTTCGGTAATGGTGTAAGTGCCCGGCAGCACGTTGCTGAACGTGTAGGCACCGGAGGCGTTGGTGGTGGTGGTGGCGTTCACGGACGTGCCGCGCGCATCCGTGCCGGTGAGCGTCAGCGTCACGCCGGCGATGCCGGGCTCGCCCGCCTGCTGCGTGCCGTCGTTGTTCACATCGGCGTACACCGTGCCGCCCAGGGTGTTGAGCCGCAGCTCGCCGAAGTTGTAGCCGGTGGCGGTCTGGTCCTTGTCCAGCTTGATGCCGGTGATGGTGTTCGAGCCCACCGCGGCGGACACGGTGCCGCCGGGCGCCGTGCCCGAGGAAGCCGTGCCCACGGTCTCCAAGCCGTCCGAATAACCGGATGGCTGGGTTTCGGTGAGCGTGTAACCCGTGGCATCCGCCTGCTCGAGATTGTCGATCAGATAATTGCCGCTGGAATCGGTGGTAGCGGTACGCGACACCGCGTTGCCGAACACATCATGACCGGTGAGCGTGATCGTCACGCCGCTGATGCCGGCCTCGCCGCTGTCGACGATGCCATTGTTGTTGTTGTCGCGGTACACGCGGCCGGCGATGCTGGACTTCACCAGCGATACGCTGCCCGTGTTCGAGTCGTTGCTGCTGACCAGGTCGACACTGAAGGTGCTCACCGAGGCGGAGTTGGTGTAGCTGCTCGGATACGGTGCCGAGGCCGGCTTGCGGATCAGCACATCCACGGTCACCGTCTGATCGGTGGCCGGCGCGATGGTGCCCAGATCGCAACTGAACTGCGTGACGCCGCTGGCCGTGCAGGTGCCCGAGCCCGGGCTGATGCCGTAATTCAGCGGCGACACGATTTCCATGTTGGTCGGCAGCGAATCGCTGAGCGTGGTCTGGTAGGCATTGCCCGGACCGTTGTTGTGCACCACGATCTGCCACTGGAAGGTCTGCCCGTACTGGAGCGGCGGCGAGGAGATGACCGCGGTCTTGCTGCTGACCTGCACGTCCGCCTTGGCGCGCACCGCCGTGGGCTCGGTGGCGCTGTTGTTGGCGGAGTTGGATTCGGGTTCGTTCGAGCTGACCGTCACCGTGTTCGAATACGAATCGCCGGTGGCGGCCGGCGCGGTGTTGATCTGATAGCGCAGGTAGCGCACGTAGTTGCCGCCCGATTCCAGCGAGGGCGAGTTGCAACTCACCACCTGGTTGGTGGGGCCGGTGACGGTGGCGGCGCCGGACACGCTGCACGCCGCGGTGCCGTGGCAGGACAGCGCGTCGTCCGAGTCACACAGGAAGCTCACCGAGCGGCCGCTGGGCGGCGCGTAGCTGTTCTGGAAGGTCACGCCGGTGGCCTGCGAGGGCCCCGAGTTGGTCACCGTGACCTTGTAGGTGATGATGTTGTTCGAGGTGGTGATGCCATCGTAACCCAGCGGATCGGCCGCCACGCCGCTGAAGCTCGGCACATCGGTGATATTGGCGATCAGATCCACCAGCGCCGGGTTGATGTTCAGCGTGGCGCTCTTGCTGTTGTTGGTGTCGTCCGACTCCGCCGTGCTGGTGGCGATGGTGGCGGTATTCGCCAAGCTCCGGTTGGCCGGCGGCGAAGCCATCCACTTCGGCCGCGCCACCACGGTCACGGTCTGCGTGGCGTTCGCCGCCATGCTGCCGATGCTGCAGGCGAGCAGATCGGTACCGGCGTTGAAGCTGCAGGAACCTTGGCTTGCGCTCGAGGACTGCACCGTGTAGCCGCCGTCGCCGGAGGTGGGATTGAACTGGTCGTTCAACGTCACGTTCGCGGCGGTGGAGGGTCCGTTGTTCTTGAAGGTGATGACATAGGTGGCATCCACCCCGGCTCGCACCGGATTCGGCGTCACCGTCTTGCCCTGCACCATGACGTCCGCCACCGGCACTACGGTGGTATTGACGCTGGAACTGTTGTTGGAGCGGTCCGGATCGCCGATGCTGGTGGAGTTGATGGTGGCGGTATTGGTGAACGAACCATCGGCCATCGGCCGCTGCACGGTGATGGTGATCACCGCCGTCTCGGCGCTGTCGGCCGGCGAACCGCCGTGATACAAAAGGTTGGCGTAATTGCAGGTCACGGTGGCGGCGGACACCGAGCAGGAGCCGGTGGAACCCTTGCTGCCGGCCGCAGCACTGGCGCTGATGACCGTGCCACCCGCCAGCGTGGTGCGCATCGGGATGGTATCGCTCACCACCACGTTGGCCGAGTCGTCCGGGCCCTGGTTGCTGATGGTCAAGGCGTAGCTTTCGGTGGTGTCGGAGCTGGCCACCGTGGCCAGGCTCTGTGATTTGACGATGCGCAGGTCGGCGCGCGCCGCCGTGGAATTGATGCTGGCGGAGGTGCAATCGTTGCCGTTGTTCGGGTCCGTGATGCCGCCCGCCAGTGCCACGCAACCCTGGTTGGTGAGCGAGGACGTCGCGCCGGTGGCGGTGGTGGTCAGCGTCAATGTCGGCGCGTTGGTGTTGATGGCCAGGGCGCCGGTGCGCGTGCAGGTGAACACCGGCGAGGCGAAGGTGCAATTCCAGCCGTTGTTGCTGAAGCTTGCCGGACCGGAGTAGTCCTCGCCGGCCGGCAGCGTATCGGTGATGGTTATCGTCGAGCCGGCCGTGAGTGCCCGCGGTCCGTTGTTGCGCACGGTCAGGACGGAGGTGATCGCCGACCCCTGCGCCACCGGGTTGGGCGACTTGGTCTTTGTGATGGACATGTCAGCGCCATCGCGCTGCAGAGTGAAGTTGACCGTGCCGGTGTTGTTGCCGGTGGTCGGATCGGTGGTGCTCGAGCTGATCGTGGCGCTGTTGCTGCTCGACATGCCGCCGGCGGGAACCACGGTGTTGTCCGGTGCCGTGGCGGTGATGACCACGTTGTCGGTGGCGCCCGCTGGCAGGCTGGCGCGCGTGCAGGTGACGGTCAGCGCGCTGACCGAGCAGCTCCAGTTGGTGCCGCTGGCTGAAATGCCGGTGAATCCGCTGGGCAGCGTGTCGGTCAGCACCACGTTGGCGGCGGCGTCGGGACCGCTGGCATTGCGCGGCGACAGCGTGAAGGTGGTGGCGCCGCTGGCGATCACGGGACTGGGCGAGACGGTCTTGGTCACCGAGATGTCGGCGCCGGCGACCACGTTCACGCTGGCGGTGGCGGTGTTGTTGTTCGGAACGCCGTCCGGCGTGCTCGCCGACAGCGTGGCCGAATTGGTGATGGTGCCATTGATGGAGCTGTTGACCTTGGCCACGATGCTCAGCACGCTGTTGGCGCCGTTGGCCAGCGTTCCGCTGCGATTGCACGTCACCGTGCTGCCCGCCGCCGAGCAGGTCCAGTTCGTGCCCGAGGCGGACACGTAGCTGACATTGGGCGGCAGCGTGTCGGTGATGCTGAGCGAGGACGAGGTATCGGGCCCAAGGTTGGTGGCGGTCAGCGCATACGTGACCTGGCCACCGGCGGAGGCGGGATTGGGCGATGCGCTCATGGCGAGCTGCAGATCGGCCCCCGCGGTGACCGAGGTGGTCTGGGTCACGCTACTGTCGGTTTCGCCGGCAGTGGTGGAACTGGCCACCGCGGTGCTGTTGAGCGTACTGCCGCCCGCCGCCGTCACCTGCAGCGTCAGATCGACGAACTTATCGGTGTTGGCCGGCACCGTGCCGAAACTGCACACCACGTTCGGCGCGGTGTAGTTGCAGGCGGCATCGGAGGCCGAAACGTAGGTGGCCCCGGCCGGGATCGGCACGGTGAGCGTGACGCCCGCCGCAGCCGTGCTGAAACTGGTGTTGCTGACCTGCAGGTGATAGGTGAGTGGATTGGTCGAGGCGACCGGATCGGGGCTGTCCTGGAAGTTCAGCAGCTTCACGATGGGATCGGCATGCGCCGACAGCGCACCGAGCAGTGCCAGGAGCGCACCACCCAGCCAGCGGCATCCGTGTCGTGGCATTGTCATGGGCGGTGCATTCCTCAGTTCCGTGGTTCGAATCGGCCCTGGTCTCTTCCCCAGGGATGGCGGAGGGCATCCTAATTAGAGTTATTACAATGATCTGCGACTTATGTCGCATTGTGGGGACGGTGCGGGCAGGAGCATGCGCTGCGGCCCGCGCATTCGCGAACCGATGCACATTCGCTGGAGGCGCGAATTGCCGCGGCGCGGCAGGCGCGCCGGCGCGGGTGCACGACTCAGCGTTGGCGCAGCTGCCAATCCGGCGCGAGGTAGGCCGGTGCGTCGGCGGGCGGCAGCAACGCGCCGCCGCGAATGTGATCGGCCGCCTTCTCCGCGATCATGATGGTGGGCGCATTGAGATTGCCGTTGGTGATCTGCGGCATGATCGAGGAATCCACCACCCGCAGGTTTTCAAACCCGATCACCCGGGTCTGCGGGTCGACCACCGCCAGCGGGTCCTGCGCCGCGCCCATCTTGCAACTGCAGGAAGGGTGAAAGGCGCTTTCCACCTTGGCTTTGACGAACTCGTCGATCTGCGCATCGTCCTGCACCTGTGCGCCCGGCTGGATCTCGCGCCCGCGGTAGGCATCGAAGGCTCCTTGCGCAAAGATCTCGCGCGTCAGGCGCACGCAGGCGCGCATCTCCGGCAGATCATCGGGATGGCTCAGATAGTTGAAACGAATCTTCGGTTGGTCCAGCGGATTCGCGCTTGCCAGCCGCACCCAGCCGCGGCTCTTGGAGCGCATGGGGCCGACATGCGCCTGGAAGCCGTGTTCGTTGGCGAGCGAGTTGCCGTCGTAGGCCACCGCCATGGGCAGGAAGTGAAACTGGATGTCCGGATACGGGATGCCGGCGGCGCTGCGGATGAAGCCGCAGGTCTCGAAGTGGTTGGTGGCGCCCAGGCCGTCCTTGCGCAGCAGCCAGCGCACGCCGATCAGCGCGCGCGCCAGCGGATTGAGCGAGGAATACAGACTCACGGCCTTGGTGCAGGCCACCTGGAAATAAAATTCCAGATGATCCTGCAAGTTCTCGCCCACGCCGGGGCGGTCGGCGACCACCGCGATGCCATGCTCGCGCAGCTCGTCCGCCGCACCGACGCCCGACAGCTTCAGGAGCTGTGGCGTGTTGATGGGACCCGCGCATATCAACAGTTCCCGCGCCACGCGCACGCGGTGCGTGGCGCCACCGCGCAGATACTCCAGCGCCACCGCGCGCCGGCCCTCGAACACGATTCGGCTCGCCAGCGCTCCGGTGCGCACCGCCACGTTCGGGCGGCGCATGGCCGGGCGCAGGTAGGCGTTCGAAGCGCTGCAGCGCCGGCCCCGCTCCACCGTCATATCCATGCGGCCAAAGCCCTCCTGCTGGTAACCGTTCACATCGTCGGTGTGCGGGTAACCGGCCTCGCGCGCCGCCGCCAGCCAAGCCGCGTGCAGCGGAGTGTTCAGCGTGCCGTAGCAGGTCTTGAGCGGACCGTCGGCGCCGCGGTATTCATTGCCGCCCTCGAGCCGCCCTTCGGCGCGCTTGAAGTACGGCAGCACGTCGCGGTAGGCCCAGCCGCGCGCGCCCAGCCGTTCCCAGCCGTCGAAGTCCTGCGCGTTGCCGCGGATGTATACCAGGCCATTGATGGAGGACGAGCCGCCCAGCACCTTGCCGCGCGGCGTGTGCAGACTGCGTCCACCCAACCCCGGCTCGGATTCGCTGTGATAGAACCAGTTGAAGCGCGGCATGTTCATCGGGATGGACAGCGCCGAGGGCATCTGCACCCAGATCGAGCGATCCGAGCCGCCGTATTCGAGCACCAGCACGCGATGCTGCCCGGATTCGCTCAGGCGGTTGGCCAGCACGCAGCCGGCGGAGCCGGCGCCGACGATGACGTAGTCGAAGCTTTCCTCGCTCATCAGTAGGGTGCCTCGACATCGCCCATGGCGACATAGACGCTTTTCAGTTGCGTGTAATGCTCGATCGCGGCGCGCCCATTCTCCCGTCCCAGGCCCGAGAGCTTCATGCCGCCGAAGGGCAGCTCGATGGGCGTGACGTTGTAGTGGTTGATCCAGCAGGTGCCGGCCTCGAGCTGCGCGATCACCCGATGCGCGCGCGTCAGGTCATTGGTGAACACGCCCGCCGCGAGCCCGAAGGGCGTGGCATTGGCGCGCCGGATCACCTCCTCCTCCTGTCCGAAGCTCAGCACCGACATCACCGGGCCGAAGATTTCCTCGCGCACGATGGCCATGTCATCCTCGCAGGCATCGAACACCGTGGGCTCGACGAAGAACCCGCGCGCAAGCGCCCCGCTCGTGCTGCGCGCCCCGCCGATCAGCACCCGCGCGCCCTCCGCGCGGCCGCGCTCGATGTAGCCCAGCACCTTGTGCATGTGCTGCTCGCTCACCAGCGGGCCGACCTGCGTGGCCGGGTCCAGCGGATCGCCCAGGCGCATGCGCGCCACGCGCGCGAGCAGTTTATCGAGGAATACCTGCTTCACCACGCGGTGCACGAACACCCGCGTGCCATTGGAGCATACCTGGCCGCTGGAGTAGAAGTTTGCCAGCAGCGCACCCGACACGGCGTTGTCCAGGTGCGCATCGTCGAACACGATCAGCGGCGACTTGCCGCCGAGTTCCAGCGTGACGTTCTTGAGCGTGCCGGCGGCATCGGCCATCACCGCCTTGCCGGTGCCCACCTCGCCGGTGATGGACACCTTGCGGATGTCGGGGTGCCGCGTCAGCAGGCGCCCGGTGTCGGCAAAGCCCTGCAGCACCTGGAAAATGCCGGGCGGCAAGCCCGCCGCCTCGAAAATCTCCTTAAGCTTCACCGCCGTCATCGGGGTCAGCTCCGCCGGCTTGAACAGCATGGCATTGCCGCAGGCCAGCGCCGGCGCGGCCTTCCAGCAGGCGATCTGCAGCGGGTAATTCCAGGCACCAATGCCGGCCACCACGCCCAGCGGTTCGCGCCGCGTGTAGCCGAAGGCCTGCGGACCGAGATTCACATGCTCGCCGGCCAAGCCATGCGCAAGGCCGGCGAAGTATTCCAGGCAGTCCGCGCCGGAAAGCACGTCCACCACGCTGGTCTCCTGGATGGGCTTGCCGGTGTCGCGGGTTTCGAGTTCCGCCAGCTCTTGATTGCGTTCGCGCAGCAGCGCGGCCGCGCGATTCAGAATCCGCGCGCGCGCCGCGCCGGTGAGCCGACCCCAGGCCGGCTGCGCAGCCCGCGCTGCGCGCACGGCCGCATCCACCTCGGCGGGCCCGGCCACGCGAAAGCTGGCCAGCGTCTCGCCGGTGGCCGGGTTGATCGAGGTGAAGCGTTCGCCGAAGGCAGGCGCGCTGTGCTCGACCCGCGCCGCCGGCGACGCGAGAAAGCCCCCACTGCGCGCAAGATGCCCATCCACGAATTGGGTGAGCAGCGCACGCGCGGCCTGGCTGTCGGCTTCGCGCCATTCCGACAGCGCCGCCCGCAGCCATACGCCATCGATCATGGCGGCGATCATCGCCGCCAGCCGCCCGCTTTCCGCCGCGGGTACCAGCCGGCCCAGTGCACTGCGCAGATTGGACAGCATGCGCCGCTGGTACACCGACTGGATACGGCGCAGAGGCGCCGACTGCAACGCCTGTCCCCAGAACGCCAGCCACGCGGTGCCGGTGCGGCGGTCGAACTCCTCGGGCGCGAGGTTGCCATCGATCACCGCCTGGATACGTTCGCGCGGCGTGCCCGCGCCGCGCAACCGCTGGCGCACCTGATCACCGACGCGGCGCGCCAAGGTGCGGAATGCCGCGTCCAGCAGCCCTTCCTTGTCGTCGAAATAATGCGCCACCAGACCCGTGGAAACCTGCGCGCGGCACGCGATCTCCTGCAGTGTGGTGGCGCCAAATCCCAGCTCCGACAAGCTGTCCAGGGTGACGTCGATGAGCTGTCGGCGCCGGCCTTCTTCGAGGTGTTCCGGTGCCGCGCCCCGCACCCTGTCGCGGCGCGCCTTGGATGCCTGTTTTTTTCTACCCGCCATACGACCTGCCTTGCAGAGACCTTTGCGACACGGCATGCTGGGATTGAGCCGCATCGTTGATCGGGGATGAAGCGGTTTTAAATCCGATAGTTATATAACTTTTCTTAACTATTAGATGATAACGATTAAACGCGCATTCAATTCTGCGACAAGCGGTTCGGCGATGCAAACCAGAGTGGCTCGGCTGGGCCGGGTCCGGTTCAGCTCGGCTTGCGGACGTGCATCGAATGGCGGAACCCTGCCTGCGTGCCGCCCGGCTCATCACCGCGCTCATTGGCTCTGGCTGGCTCTGCTGGCCGCCACCTTGGCTCACGCAGCCCCCAGCACCGACCCCGCCTCCTGCCGCCAAGTGCGCATGTCGGACGTCGGCTGGACCGATGTCACCGCCACCACGGCGCTCACCGCGCGCGTGCTGTCGCGCCTGGGCTACGAACCCAAGATCACGGTGCTGTCGGTACCGGTCACCTTCGCCTCCTTGCGCAACAAGGACATCGACGTGTTCCTGGGCAACTGGATGCCGGCGCAGGAAGCCGATCGCCGTCCCTATCTCGCCGACAAGTCCGTGGAAGTGGTGCGCGCCAACCTCACCGGCGCCAAGTACACGCTGGCGACGTTGGCGCCACTCCATGCGGCTGGCCTGCGCGACTTCGCCGATATCGCGCGCTTCGGCCCGCAGCTGCACAACACCATTTACGGCATCGAGGCCGGGAACGACGGCAACCGCCACGTGCTGGAGATGATCAAGCAGAACCAGTTCGGGTTGGGCGGTTTCAAGCTGCTGGAATCCAGCGAACAGGGCATGCTGGCGCAGGTGGAACGGGCGGCCCGCGACCATGAGCCCATCGTGTTCCTCGCCTGGGAACCGCACCCGATGAACAAGCGCTTCGATCTGCGCTATCTCACCGGCGGCGATGCGGTATTCGGTCCGAACTTCGGCGGCGCCACCATCTACACCGTGGTGCGGCGAGGCTATCGCGAAGAATGTCCGAACTTAGGACGGCTGCTCGCCAACCTGAGCTTCACGCTGCCCATGGAAAACGACATCATGGATGCCATCCTCAACGCTCATCAGCAGCCGGACGCGGCCGCCACGGCGTGGTTGGACGCGCATCCCGACGCACTCAAACCCTGGTTCGCCGGCCTCACCACCTTCGATGGTCATCCGGTCGATGCCGGTCCCGCGCAAGCCGGCTCGGGTGATGCGCTGTCCTTCGAACAGCGCATCACCATGCACAAGATTCCCATCGGCGACTGGGTGGCGAACGGCATCGAGTACGTGAAGCGTCACGGCACTTGGCTGTTCGACGGCGTGTCGGTGCTGATCCACGGCTCGGTCGACGGCACGACGCGAGCGCTGCGCGCGGCACCTTCCTGGCTGCTCATCCTGAGCATCGCAGCGCTCGCCTTCTTTCTGCGCCGCTCCTGGCCGCTGGCCGCGTTCGTCGTGGCGGCGCTCCTGTTTATCATGAACCAGGGCTACTGGGATGCCACCATCGAAACGCTGTCGCTGGTGCTGGTGGCCGCCCTGCTCTCCACCCTGCTGGGCGTGCCCATCGGCATCCTGGCGGCGCATCACCCGCGCTTTTACGAGTCGCTCCGCCCCGTGCTGGACCTGATGCAGACGCTGCCCACCTTCGTGTACCTGATTCCCACGCTGGTGCTGTTCGGCCTGGGCGTGGTGCCGGGCCTGATTTCCACTGTGATCTTCGCGCTGCCGGCGCCGATCCGCCTCACCCAGCTCGGCATTTCCTCCGTGCCCACCCCGCTCTTGGAGGCCGGCGAAGCCTTCGGCGCCACGCGCCTGCAACTGTTGTGGAAGGTGGAGCTGCCCAGCGCCGCGCCCACCATCGTCGCCGGCATCACCCAATGCATCATGCTCAGCCTGTCCATGGTGGTGATCGCCGCGCTGGTGGGCGCCGGCGGACTGGGCGTGCCGGTGGTGCGCGCGCTCAATTCGGTGCAGGTGGGCATGGGCTTCGAGGCGGGCTTTGCCATCGTGCTGCTGGCCATCGTGCTGGATCGCATTACGCGGCCGCGCGAGGAACGCACGCGCCCATGAGCAATGCCATCGAGTTTCACGATGTCGACATCCTGTTCGCGCGCGAGGGCGGCCGCGCCGGCGCACGGGCGCTGCGCGAGGCGCTGGCGCGGCTGGATGCCGGCGCGAACCGCACCGACATCCTGTCTTCGCTCCAGGTAACGGTGGGCGTGGCCGGCGCGAATCTGAACGTCGCGCAAGGCGAGATCTCGGTGATGATGGGCCTGTCGGGTTCCGGCAAGTCCACGCTCCTGCGCGCCGCCAACGGCCTGAACCGCGTCACCCGCGGCCGGGTGCTGCTGCGCGATGGCGAAGCGATGGTGGACGTGGCAACGGCCGATGCCGCCACACTCCGACATTTGCGCCGCCGGCGCGTGGCCATGGTGTTCCAGCAATTCGCCCTGCTGCCCTGGCGCAGCGTGCGCGATAACGTCGGCTTCGGCCTGGAACTGCGCGGCGAGCCGGCCGCCGAGCTGCGCCGCGCGGTCGACGAGA
Source organism: Pseudomonadota bacterium (assembly GCA_018240265.1). Lineage (GTDB taxonomy): Bacteria > Pseudomonadota > Gammaproteobacteria > Steroidobacterales > Steroidobacteraceae > TMP-86. The sequence continues at coordinate 33,572 of JAFEGC010000002.1, forward strand.
AGCTCGAACTGGTGGGCCTGACGCAATGGGCTGAGCGCCAGGTGGGCGAGCTCTCCGGCGGCATGCAGCAGCGCGTGGGTCTGGCGCGCGCCTTCGCCACCGATGCCGACATCCTGTTGATGGACGAGCCGTTTTCGGCGCTGGACCCGCTGATCCGCGGCAAACTCCAGGATGAGCTGCTGGTGCTGCAGGAGCGGGTCAAGAAAACCATCCTGTTCGTCAGTCACGATCTGGACGAGGCGCTGCGCATCGGCGACACCATTTCCATCCTGCAACACGGGCGCATCGTGCAGACCGGCGCGGCGCGGGACATCGTGCTGCGGCCGGCGGACGATTATGTCAGCGAATTCGTGCGTCACATGAACCCGCTCAACGTGCTCACCGGCGAGATGATCATGCTGGACCTTGCCGCCGGGACGCAGCGTTACGCGCTGGAACTGACGCAGCCCGACGGCACCTCCTGCCGGCTGACCGGTGCCCTGCGACGCATCGCGCACGTTGATCCAGCCGCAGCCCAGACCGGGCTCGAGGGCCAGGTCGCGGCAGTGCCCGGCTCGGCCTCGCTGCAGGAGATCATCCACCTGCATCAGGCCACCGGCTACCCCGTTCTGCTGACCGCGCAGGGCCGCATCTTCGGCATCTGCGGCGAGCAGGAGATCATCCGTGCGCTGGCCGGACGGCCGGCCGCGGTCTGAATGCGGCGCCCTGCCCGGCGGTGGCGTAATTATTATTGCTGTAATAATATAACGCGCCTCACAACGAGCGCCACGCTGCGCGGGGGTCCGCCATGAATCACGAGGTCATCATCAGCTGCGCCGTCACCGGCGATGACACCAAGGTCACCAAGAGCCCGCACTGCGCGGTCACACCGCAGCAGATCGCCGCCACCGCCATCGAGGCGGCGCAGGCCGGCGCCGCCATCGTGCACATCCATGTGCGCGATCCCGAGACCGGCGGCTTTTCCATGGAGACCCGGTACTACCGGGAAGTGGTCAAACGCATCCGCGAGAGCAAGACCGACGTCATCGTCAACCTTACCTGCGGCATGGGCGGCTACATCGTGGTGGGCGATAAGGGCCTCACCGACACGCCGGGCCCGGGGAGTGATTTCTGCTCGCAGGAAGAGCGCATGCGGCACGTCATCGACCTGGCGCAGGAAGGCAAGTACAAGCCCGACATCTGCACCCTGGATTGCGGGAGTCTGAATTTCGGCGACGGCAACCGCGCCTACGTATCCACGCCCAACTACCTGCGCAAAGGCATGCAGATCGCCAGGGATCTGGGCGTGAAACCGGAACTGGAAATCTTCGACACCGGCAACCTGTGGTTCGCCAAGCAGTGCATCAAGGAAGGCCTGCTGGACAGCCCTGCGCTGCTGCAACTGTGCATGGGCATTGCCTACGGTGTACCGGCCGACGTCGGCCATGCGCTCGCCCTGGTGAACTCGCTTCCCGCCGACTGCGTGTGGGGCAGTTTTGCCATCAGCCGCATGCAAATGCCGTGGGTAGCGCAGTCGGTGCTGCTCGGCGGAAACGTGCGCGTGGGCCTCGAGGACAACCTATACCTGAGCAAGGGCGTGTACGCCAGCAATGCGCAGCTGGTGCAGAAGGCGCGCGGCATCATCGAGGCCATGGGCGCACGGATTCTCTCGCCCGCCGAGGCGCGCGAACGCATAGGCTTGCGTTGAACGCGGGGACCAGCATGTCGGAACTTCCCACCTATCGGCCGCAGATCCTGGCGGAGTGGATCGACTACAACGGCCATGTGCGCGATGCCTACTACGGCCTGCTTTTCAGCTACGCCATCGACGACCTGATGGACCGTCTGGGCATCGACGAGGCTTATCGGCAGAGCACCAAGAACACGCTGTACAGCCTGGAAATGCACACCTACTTCCTGCGCGAGGTGAAGCAAACAGATCGCATCCACGTGCTCACCGGCATCATCGCCGCCGACGGCAAGCGCCTGCACGTGGCCACGGCGCTGCATTGCGAGCGATTCCCCGAAGCCGCGGCTACGTCCGAGTTCATGCTGCTTCATGTGCATCAGGGCGAGGTGGTCAAGAGCGCACCCTTCCCGCCGCAGATCCGGGTGCGAGTGGACGAACAGGTGACCCTCACCGCCCGGCATCCGGCATTGGGCGCAGCCTCGCGCAAGATCGAACTGCGATGAACCGCGACAAGCTCGCGCGGCTGATCAGTCCGCGCAGCATCTGTCTGATCGGCGCCGGCGACTGGACCGACGCCGTCGCGCTGGGCAGCAAGCGCATCGGCTTCCAGGGCGAGCTGTGGCGCGTGCACCCGAAGCGCCCGCACACGGCCGAGTACCACTACTACCGCAGCATCGACGAACTGCCGGCCGCGCCCGATGCCACTTTCCTGGCCGTGCCGCGCCAGCAGGCGCCGGAAGTCGTCGGCCAGCTCGCGGCGCGCGGCGCCGGTGGCTTCGTGTGTTTCGCCTCGGGTTTCGCCGAAACCGGCACCGAGCAAGGCCGGCGGCTGTCGGCCGAGCTGGAACGTGCGGCCGGCGAGCTGCCCTTCTTCGGGCCCAACTGCTACGGCATCATGAACTACTTCGACCGCGTGGCGCTGTGGCCGGACCAGGTGGTGGGCGAGCCGGTGCAGCGCGGCGTGGCGCTGATCTGCCAG
>JAFEGC010000300.1 GCA_018240265.1 Pseudomonadota bacterium
CGGCAGCACCACGCGCCGGATCGGGTCCACGGCCATCATTTCCATGGCGGAGAGCTGGTCGGTGGCGCGCATCAGGCCGATTTCCGAGGTCAGCGCCGTGCCGGCGCGGCCGGCGAACAGGAGCGCCGTGATCACCGGGCTCAATTCCTTGAACAGGGACAGCGCCGCGGCGGTGCCCAGGTAGGTCTCGGAACCAAACTTTTGCAGCAGCGTGAATCCCTGCAAGCCCAGCACCATGCCCACGAACAGCCCGCTCATCATGATAATCACCAGCGACAGCGCGCCGGTGTTGTAGATCTGGTCCGATACCAGGCCGAAGCGCAGCAGTCCCTGCGGCGTGCGCCACAGCAGCAGCAGCAGGAAACGGGTCTGCGCGCCGAGGTTGCCCACGCTTTGCATGAAGCTCCGCCACAGATCGCCGAGCAGATTCATGCCTGCGCCGGCTCGCGTGACAGGAGCGATTCAAAATAGTTCGGCGCGGGATAATGAAACGGCACCGGTCCATCGGCGAGCCCGTCCATGAACTGGTGCACCACCTCGGACGGATTGGCATGGAGTTCGGCTGGCGTGCCGCTGGCCACGACCCTCCCGCCGGAGAGCAGGAAGGACTGGTCTGCCACCGCGGTGATCTCCTTGACGTCGTGCGATACCACGATGCTGGTCAGTCCCATCACATCGTTGAGCCGGCGGATGAGCCGCAGCACGACGCCCAGGGAAATCGGGTCCAGACCCGCGAAAGGTTCGTCGTAGATGAGGATTTCTGGATCCATGACGATGGCGCGCGCCAGCGCCACACGCCGCCCCATGCCGCCCGACAACTGCGCCGGGGCCAGCGCCTCGGCGCCGCGCAGGCCCACGGCCTGCAGCTTCATTAGCACCAGTTGACGGATCAGACGCTCGGGCAGCCGCGTGTGTTCGCGCAGCGGGTAAGCAACATTCTCGAACACGTCGAGATCGGTGAGCAGCGCGCCGTTTTGGAACAGCATGCCCATGCGCCGGCGCAACCGGTAGATTTCGTCCAGCGATGATTGGCCGACATCCTGCCCGTCCACCAGCACCGTGCCACGGTCGGCCATCACCTGCCCGGTGATCAGCCGCAAGAGCGTCGTCTTGCCGGTGCCGCTCGGCCCCATGACCGCCGAGACCTTGCCCCGCGGGATGAGAATATCGAGATTCTTGAAAATATCGCGGCCGTTGACCGAGTAATCCAGGCCGTGAATTTGAATGATGGGTTCGATCGGTCCGTCCCTATGGCATCGTCATGCCGAAATTGGCGCGAATCATAGCAAAATCAAGCGTCTGTTGCTCCACGGTTGGCAGCGCGTTCAAATAGGACTAAAATCGTCCTGAATGAGTCTTCCCACCGCACGAGAGCCTTCGACATGCTGCGCATCGGAAAGTTGACCGATTATGCCACCGTGCTGCTGGCCGTCCTGGCACAGGAGCCCGAGCAACATCGCGCCGCCACGGAGCTGGCCGAGCGTACGCTCCTGTCCAGTGCTACGGTGAGCAAGGTGCTGAAAGAATTGCAGCGCGCCGGCTTGGTGCAATCCTCGCGCGGCTCACAGGGCGGCTATCGTCTCGCGCGCGATCCGGACCGGATTACCGCCGCGCAAATCCTCGATGTGTTCGAGGGTCCCATCGCGATCACGGAATGCGCGAGCGGAAGGAGCCGGTGCTGCATTGAGGAAGCCTGCGGCGTGGGCAGCGCCTGGCAACGTGTCAGCGCCGCAGTCCGTCATGCGTTGGAAGACGTGACGCTGCGCCAGCTCGCGGGGCTGGATCAACCGGTATTGCGCGTGTCCGACCTAGTCACCGAGATGCGCGCCGGTCTGCCGCGCTAGCCCCGAGGTACATCGTGTCCACCAAATCCCAAGACGTCGAAGCGCTGGTCGTACAGAAGTACCGCCACGGTTTCGTCACCGATATCGAGGCGGAGAGCCTGCCGCCGGGTCTCGATGAAGACGTGATCCGCGCCCTGTCGCGTATCAAGCGAGAGCCGCAGTTCCTGTGCGACTGGCGTCTGAAAGCCTTCCGCCATTGGCAGGGCATGCGCGAGCCCACTTGGGCACAGGTACGCTACAAGCCCATCGACTACCAAGCCATCTCCTATTACTCGGCGCCACGCAAGCCGGCCAACGCACCCAAGAGCCTGGATGAGGTCGATCCGAAATTGCTGGCCACTTACGAAAAGCTCGGCATCCCACTGCATGAGCGCGCCGCTTTAGCCGGCGTGGCGGTGGACGCCGTGTTCGACAGCGTCTCGGTGGCCACTACCTTCAAGGACAAGCTAGCCAAGGCCGGCGTGATTTTCTGCTCCTTCTCCGAAGGCGTGCAGCGGCATCCGGAGCTGATCGAACGCTATCTGGGTAGCGTGGTGCGCTACACCGACAACTTCTTCGCCACGCTCAACTCGGCGGTGTTCTCCGACGGCTCGTTCGTATACGTGCCCAAAGGCGTGCGCTGCCCGATGGAGCTGTCCACGTACTTCCGCATCAACGCCGCCAAGACCGGCCAGTTCGAGCGCACGCTGATCATCGCCGACGAAGGCGCCTCGGTTAGCTATCTCGAGGGCTGCACCGCGCCGATGCGCGATGAGAACCAGCTGCACGCCGCGGTGGTGGAACTGATCGCACTGGCGGATGCGCAGATCAAGTACTCCACGGTGCAGAACTGGTATCCGGGCGATGAGAACGGCGTGGGCGGCATCTACAACTTCGTCACCAAGCGCGGCGAGTGCCGCGGCGCGCGCTCCAAGATCTCCTGGACGCAGGTCGAGACCGGTTCGGCCATCACCTGGAAGTACCCGAGCTGCATACTCAAGGGCGAGGACTCGGTAGGCGAGTTCTACTCCGTGGCGCTGGCCAATCATCACCAGCAAGCCGACACCGGCACCAAGATGATCCACATCGGCCGCAACACCCGCAGCACCATCGTCTCCAAGGGCATCTCCGCAGGCAAAGCGCAGAATTCCTACCGCGGGCTGGTGAAGATCCTGCCGAGCGCGCACGGTGCGCGCAATTTCACCCAGTGCGACTCGCTGCTGATGGGCGATCGGTGCGGCGCGCATACCTTCCCGTACGTCGAAGTGAAGAACGACAGCGCCACGGTCGAGCACGAGGCCAGCACCTCCAAGATCGGCGAGGACCAGCTGTTCTACTGCCTGCAGCGCGGCATCAGCGAAGAGGATGCGGTGAACATGATCGTCAGCGGCTTCTGCAAGGTGGTGTTCAAGGAACTGCCGATGGAATTCGCGGTGGAGGCGCAAAACCTGCTGGCCGTCAGTCTGGAGGGCGCCGTCGGCTGAGCCGCCCACGATACGAGGAAAAAGCATGTTGCTGGAAATCGAAAATTTGAGTGCGCGCATCAGCGGACGTCCCATTCTGAACGGCCTGTCGTTGTCGGTGGATTCGGGCGAAGTGCACGCCATCATGGGTCCGAATGGCTCGGGCAAGAGCACGCTGGCACAGGTGCTGGCCGGTCGCGCCGAATACGAGGTCACCGGCGGCAGCGTACGCTTCGAGGGACGGGACCTGCTCGCCATGCCAGTGGAGGAACGCGCTCGCGCCGGCGTGTTCCTGGGGTTCCAATACCCGGTGGAAATCCCCGGCGTCAACAACGTGT
>JAFEGC010000301.1 GCA_018240265.1 Pseudomonadota bacterium
TTTGCACCGAGTTGCCGTCCACCGACACGTTGCCGTAGAACTTGGAAGTGTCGGGCTTGTTGGTGATGATGCGCACTGTGCCGGCCTCGGAACTCGCACCGTACAGGGTGCCCTGCGGACCTTCCAGGACTTCGATGCGCTGGATGTCGTACAGATGCACCTCGGGCGTACCGTCGATGGTGGTGACCGGCTGCTCGTCCAGGTAGGTACCCACCGAGGGCTGGGAACCGGAATGGTTGCCATCGCCCCCGTTGTTGACGCCGCGGATGTAGATGTGTGACTGGCCCGGCGCGCCGCTGCTACCCTGGCCATTGCCGCGCGAATAGGAAATGCTCGGCGAATATTTCACGTAGTCGTCGACGTTGAGAATGTTGAGCTGCTGCAGCTTGGTATTGTCGAGCACTTGTACCGCGATCGGCACATTCTGCAGATTCTCGACGCGCTTCTGCGCGGTCACCACCACTTCCTCGAGACTGACGGCGGCCTCCTGGGCGTGCACCATGGCCCAGGGGAGCGAAGCCAGCAGGGTGGAGGCCACCGGAATGCCGGCGCGTACCAACGGGTGGCGCTTGTGTTGCTGTAGACGGTTGAGTTTGCGACGACGGCTGCGTGTCATGAAATAGTCCCCTTATGCGAAATCAATAACGCTAATCACTGGGGCCGGCGGTAAACCGGCCTTACAAATCCGCAGGTACTTGCGGATAACGCTCGAGAACGGACCCAAGATTGCTCTTGAGCGGGTCGAGCCACGGCTCGTAGTGACGCCACTGTTCGAGGCCCTCGCGAAAAATCGGGCGTCGCACCTGCTCTGAACTCGCCGTGCGCACGGCCCGCTCGTTCTCATGGAATTTTAGGCACCCCGCCTCGAACGGCAGTCCGCAGTAATCGAGCAGGCGCTGCACCTGGTTTTCCGTGTCCTCGACCATGCTTTCGTAGTGAACTCTCAGCACCCGACCCGGCAGCACGGCGTCGATGTGCGCCATGAACCTGGTGTAGTCGCGGTAGTAGCGCCCCAGGTCCTCGAGCGAGTAGGTGAAGTTCTGGCCGCGGGCGAAATGCTGCTTGTAACAGGAGAAGCCGCAGGCCAGCGGATGGCGACGCGCATCGATGATCTTGGCGTTGGGTAGGATGAGCTGAATCAAGCCCACGTAGAAACAGTTGTTCGGCATCTTGTCGATGAAGAACGGCGCATCCGTGCGACGGAGCGGTCGCGTCTCGCGCAGGTATCGCTCGCCGAACTCGCGCAGCTGTTCGCCGTCGAATTGCGCGAGCTTGGCGGCGAAGTTTTCGTGGGGTTCGCCGCCACGCAGGATGTCGCGGGCGATCTGCGGCAGCTGCGGCAGTTCCATGATGCCCTCGACCCGCGAGTGGCTGGCGAGGATCTGCTCCAACAGGGTCGAGCCGGCGCGCGGCAGGCCGAGGATGAAAATCGGATCGGCCGCCGTGGCACCCTTGCCGGCACGAGCTGTGAAGAACTCACGCGTGTGCAGCTCGATGCAGCGATCCACGTAGGTCGTCGTGGACTGCGCGCTGTAGGGATGCGCGGCAAGGCGCAGGGCATTGCCGGCGGCGTAATGGCTGAAGGACTCTTGGTACTGCGAGAGATCCTCCAAAGCCTTACCGAGCGCGAACTCGAAGTGGAGGCGCGAGTCCGTGTCCAGGTCCGCGCGCCCGAGAGCGCAGCGCAACGCCTCGATGTCACTTTGCGAAAAACGAAAGGTCTTGAGGTTGGCGAGGCTCCACCAGGCCTCCCCCAGGGTGGAATCCAAGGCGATAGCGCGCCGATACGCCTCGATGCACTCGGAGTTGCGGCCCGCGGTGCGTAAGGAATGGCCCAGGCTCATCCAGATCTTCGGCTGCTGCGGGTATTCCCTCAGCACCCGCTGGTAGACCTGGATGGACTCGGTGTAGTCGCCCACGTTGGCGAGCACCGCAGCCTGCAGGAAGCGGTAGGCCGGGTTGCGCGGTTCGCGTGCCAGCAGGCGCTGCACGTGTTCCAGCGCGAGTGCCGAATTGCCCTGGCGCACCAGCACCGAGGCGTAATTGTAGCGCGCCATGTCGAAACTGGGCGAAAGCGCCAAGCACTGCTCCAGCAGCTGCTGCGCATCCTGATAGCGCCGCAGCCGACCGGCGACTTCGGCCAGCATGCGCAGCGCCGCAATATCGGTCGGATGCGTGGACAGGTGCTCGCGCAGCCGTGCATCCGCCACCGGCAGGTCGTTCGCGACCAGCGCGGCGGCGGCTTCCATCAGATGCGGATCGCGATTTGCCGCATTGAGATAACGCGCGCGCGCATCGTCGGCGCCGGCGCCATCGCCACTGGCATCGAGCTGATCGGCCAGCAGGCGCCAACCATCCGGTGAGTCCGGTTGGAGATGCAGCGCACGGCGCAACGCCTTCACCGCATCACCGATACGGCCTGCCTCGCCCAGCGCCGCGCCCAGTTCCAGGAACACGGCGGCCGCGCGTGGCTGCTCGCGTGCCAGCGGCTCCAGAATCGCCAGGGCCGCCTGCGGATCGCCGGAAATCCGCCGGGCCGCGCCCAATACCAGGCGCGCGCGCGGTTCCGTCGGCACGGCGTGCAGGATCTCGCCCGCCTGCTCTGCGGCCAGGCGCGGATCCCGCTGCAGCAACCAGGTCGCGTGCGCGATTGCAGTTTGCAATGAACCCACAGGGTCAACGGCGGCTTGTTCCCCCATGTGGTGAGTCTACCACGATCATCTGCGGCGTCATCACATGCCTGGTAGCCTGGCCTTCTACGGTCGAAGGTCAGCCGAAAGACGGCGAGGCCGCGATCTGTTGCATCTCGACCACAGCGCGCCCGATACACGCCGGACTCAAGTTTGCGCCGTTCGTCTTAAGATATCATGTTCGCGCGCGGCGACGGACCAGAGGGAGCACGCATGGCTGAACCATTTTCGATATCCGAGACCTTGGTTGCCGATTTTCAGCGGGATGGCGCGGTCTGCATCCGGGGCATGTTCACGCCCGAGCAGATGGAGCTATTGCGCAGCGGGATCGATGCCAACCTCGAGCATCCGAGCCCGCGCGCCAAGCTTGCCAGCCGCACCGATGATCCGGGTATGTTCATCGAAGATTTCTGCAACTGGCAGGAAAATACCGCCTACCGCAGATTCATTTTCGAAACGCCGCTGGCCATGGCGGCGGGCCGGTTGATGCGCAGTCGCCGCGCAAGACTCTATCACGATCACATGCTGACCAAGGAATCGGGCACGCGCCAGCGCACGCCCTGGCACCAGGACCAGCCTTATTACAACGTCGAGGGAAGGCAAAATTGCAGCTTCTGGATTCCGGTTGATCCCGTGGCACGCGAATCGACGCTGGAATTCGTTGCCGGCTCGCACTTGGGTCCCTGGCTCATGCCGCGTTCGTTCATGGATTCGCAGGCCAAATGGTTTCCGGAAGGCAGTCTTTCGGACCTGCCGGACGTGGAGGCGCATCGTGAGCGTTACCGTATTCTCGGCTGGGCGCTTGAGCCCGGCGATGCCGTCTGCTTTCACATGCTGACACTCCATGCCGCGGGTGGCGTGAGCGGCGCGCAGCGCCGGCGCGTGTTCTCGGTGCGC
>JAFEGC010000302.1 GCA_018240265.1 Pseudomonadota bacterium
GAGCACCGGAACAAACCGCCCGTACACGTCGGCCGGGATGGGCTTGTGGCTGAGATCATCGAATTCGGGATCGGAGATGATGTCGTCGAAGGTTTCGCCGGCGATGTCGGGCCTGCCCAGATTGCCGCCCCGTTGCAGCGAGAATCTCACCCGGTTGTGACTGACGCTGGCGCCGTAGTTGATGAGCTCGTGTCCCGCCTTCCGGTCGTACCAGGTCTTGACCGGATACACGCCGAGCTCGAGTTCCAATCGCGTGGTCACACCGTCCATAGCCTGATAGGTGGCGGTCTCGTAGCCATAAGCATGGGAATGCAGGTCGATGAAGCCCGGCGCCGCGACCAGACCACGCCCATCGAGGGTGCGATTGCCGCGCAGCGCTTCGGTGGAAATCGCAGCGATGCGATCGTCCGAGATGCCGATACTGCGGACGGCATCGAGACCGGTCTCAGGGTCGATGGCGCGGACGTCGTTCACCACTACGTCGTAAGCCACGCCTGGGTTCGCCGCGTTGCCCGTTACGGAGAACGAGACCAGCAGGGCGAACGCGGCGATGCGGGCTGTGCTGTTCATGGCGTTTCCCTTCGACACAGCGGCACGCCCGAGATGATCAGGCGCTGCGCGTATCCATCCACGATGGAATCGAAATGTGCGCGCTCGGGTGAATGCGGCTCCTCACCCATGACGAATGTACCGGAACCCAAGGGTGAGAACTTCTCGACGAACAACTGCTCGTCCCAGCCGAACACACCTACCAGTTCGCCGTTGCGGATGTAGACGCGGCCCTCAGGCCCCTCGGGGCCGGGATATACATAGTGTCCGACGTAGGCCGCGTAATTCCCCGTGGCCGTGACGGGCCCGGCGAAATCCCGGTTCACGTGCCAGTCCGCGCCATGGGACACCTCGACCACGGTCGAGACAATGCTGCCGTCGCCCGCGGTATATTCGACCCAGGGAGCCTCGACGTACCGGCCATCATAGGGCCAACGCACATAGCTCACCACCATGCGCGTGCGCTCGGCATCGTCGATGATGGCGGACGAGGAGCTCATGCCCAGGGGCTCGAGCACACGCCGCCGAATGATGCTCGACAGCGGACCGTGGACGATGCTCTCCAGCGCATAACCCAGAAGCTGGTAGCTGGTATTGGAGTATTGCCAGTGTGCGCCGGGAGCGTAGGTAGGCTCGAAGTCCTTGAGTTCCAGCCCGGCGAAGCGCGAAGAGGCGGAATCTGCCAAGTAGTAAGGCAGGCCCGCTGTGTGCGACATCAGATCACGCCCGGTCATGGCGGCATAGCTCGAGTGGATATCGAGCCAGGGCAGGTAACGAGTGATCGGCGCTTTCACATCGAAGCGGTGTTCATCGGCGAGTTGCAGCAGCGCGATGGATGTGAACGCCTTGGAAATGGACCCGATGGCCAGACGCGAGTCGGCCCTCATCGGCGTGCGCGTCTTGAGGTCGGCATAGCCGTGCACGATCACCTTGCGCAGTTTCTCCCGATCGGTGATGCCAATGACCAGACCCGGCGCGGGCGAAGCGGCGAGAGCGACCTCGATGGCCTTGCCGGTCTCGGCGAGTCGCGCATCCACATCCGCGAGGGCTGTGGTGGTGAGCGCCAATGCCAGGACGGTGAGAATTACGCGCATCAGGACCACCTGTCAGAAGTCGCGCCGCACCATAAGGCCGACGTTGAAAGGAGCGCCGACCGCGTTGCCATAGAACAGGGTGTTGTAGTTGTTGATGTAGTAGCGCCGGCTGAAGAGATTATGGGCGTTCAACTGAATGGTCCAGCCCTGGATACCGTAGCCCGCCGACACATCCACCAGGGCGTAGCCCGAGAGGTCCTTGGTGCTGCCGTCATAGGCCGTGGGTTCGGCGCCGACATAGCGGGCGCCCGCGCCGAAGGACAGCCCTTTCAACGGACCTCGATCCAGCGTGTAGGTGGAAAACAGGCTGGCCGTGTGCCGGGGCAGGAACACCTCCTGCTTGCCGACGACCGTGGCATCCGAGTCCTCGGTCACCTTGGCATCGAGATACGAATAGCCGACATTGACCTGCCAATTGGGCCTCAAGCGGCCGACGGCTTCCAGCTCCACACCCTTGTGGGTGAGCTCACCCACCGGCGCATAGCGATCCAGACCGTCGATCTGCGTGTCGAACTCGCCCTGGTTGCGCTGCGTGATCTGGAAGAGCGCGGCAGAGAGCAGCAATCGCCCGCCGACCGGCCGGTATTTCACACCGACTTCGTATTGTTTGCCAATGATGGGCGGCAGCACCGCGCCGTTGACATCGATGGTGGTCTGCGGGTTGAAGGACTGGCTGTAGCTCACATAGGCATTGGCGCCGGGCAGGAATTCGTAGGTCAGGCCGCCGCGGTAGCTCATCTGGTCGCCGGCATCGAAGTGTTGCAGATCACCGTTGGTTTCGCTGGTGACGTGCGGCTTGGCATAGGAGGCGCCAGCCAGCAGCGACAGGTGATCCACAATCTGAATCCAGGACTGAGCCGACAGCGTGAGCGTCTTCGATTCGTTATCGAAGAAGGTCTGTGGTCCGGTGGGTATGGCCGTATTGAATGCCTCCTCCACCGCCGCCTGGCCGTCATGGATATTGACGATGCCAAGAGCCGGTGTGTCGGGATACGGGCTCGAGTACGGACCGGTGAAGATGGCCTGGCCGCCGGCACCGATGTCCCGGTCGTCCTGATAAATTGCCGACAGGGACAGGAAGCTGTTGGCCAGTCCCAGCGAGTCGAAATGCAGGATGCCGGAGACGCCAATCGCGAAGTCGTTGGCGCGAATGCCGGCGCTGAAGTCCTGTATGGCGAGCCCAAGATTGCCGTCCGCATCAAGGCCATAGGAATAAGGTGCGACGCCGCGATTGGTGACACGCCGGATGTTGCCCTTGATGCTCAGATCCACAACGTCGCTCAGGTGCCAGGTTGCGTTTCCCTCCGCATGCCAGATGTTGGCGCGGAGATTCATGTCCTTGGAACCGATAAGGAAGGAGCGCGGCAGGGGCGCCGGCGAACCGTCGGCTTCGGTGGGGACGCCATCGAAGGAGGTCCGAGTGTGGCGTTCGAAGCCACCGTGCAGAAACGCTGTGAACGAGTCCGACGCTGCCCAGTTCAAGCCGCCGTACAAGATAACACTCGAGTGATCGACGTCGGTCATGAAACTATTTCCCCGATCGTATGCCGCGACACCGATGGCGCGCAGTGATCCCGAGGGCGTGAGCGCTGCCGCTGTCTGCCCTTCGATGCGAAAACTGTTCCAGGAGCCGTATTGGAGCGAGACGTAGTCGGGAGTCGTCGCGGTCGCGCTCTTGGTCACGAAGTTCACCAAGCCGCCAGCGCTCGACACGCCATACATGACCGAGGATGGGCCTTTGACGACCTCCAGCCGATCGATGATGGCGTAGTCCGGTTCGTACGAGGTACTGCTCAGGACACCCACGTTCAAGCCATCGAATGCGGTGATCGAGGCGAAGCCTCGGAGCTTCACGATACTTCCGAAGCCTTCCTGGTCGCCGACGTTGAGTGCCCCTGGCGTGTATTGCGCTATTTCGCCCAGGCTC
>JAFEGC010000303.1 GCA_018240265.1 Pseudomonadota bacterium
GGTGAGCGGTTCGATGCGGAAGTCGCCCGCCAGTCCGGCCTGGTCAATCATGTGGTGGCGCCTGAAGATCTCGATGCGGCCGTGGATCGAATCACGAGCCAGATATTGGCCGGATCGCCGGTGGCCATCCGGCGTGGCTTGTGGGCTATGAAACAGATGAACGGTCGAAGTCTGGACGATGCGCTGGCATTCGGCGAAGCCCAGATTGGGCCGACGGCACAGACGGATGATGCCGCCGAGGGCATTCGAGCATTCGGTGAGAAGCGGCAGCCGCGCTGGGTACCGAAGTGACCGCACGCAAGGCAACGGTTCCTGTGAGGATCGGCGGGGCATCCGCATTCTGGGGCGACAGCGTCGTTGGCCCACTGCAGCTCGCGGAGCGAGGCCAGGTGGACTACCTGATCTTCGACTATCTGGCCGAAACCACGATGGCCATTCTGGCGGCGGCGCGGCTGAAGGACCCGAATGCGGGCTACGCTACCGATTTCGTCGACGTGGCGATGCGCGGCATTTTGCGCGAGGTCAGCACGCGCGGCATCCGGGTGCTGGCCAATGCCGGCGGCATCAATCCGGCCGCGTGCCGGATTGCACTGCTGCGGCTTGCGACCGAACTTGGAGTTGAATTGCGGGTGGCCGTGGTCGAAGGGGACGACGTCACCGACAGACTTCAGCAGCTCGGGGCGACGGAGTCCGATGGTGTTACGCCGACGAAGCTGCCGGAGCGGCTCCTCAGTGCCAATGCCTATCTGGGTGCGTTTCCTGTTGCCAGAGCGCTCGCCGAGGGCGCGGATGTGGTCATCACCGGGCGTTGCGTCGACAGCGCCCTGACGCTTGGACCCCTGATTCACGAGTTTGACTGGCAACCTCGGGATTTTGACTTGTTGGCCGCCGGCAGTCTTGCAGGGCATATTCTCGAGTGCGGCTGTCAGGCCACCGGGGGCCTGTTCACAGACTGGGAAGCCGTGCCGAATTGGGCTAATTCCGGATATCCCATCCTCGAGTGCAGCGCCGACGGCAGCTTCGTCGTCGGCAAACCCGCCGGGACTGGTGGCCTTGTCGTCCCCCTGGCCGTTACCGAGCAGCTCGTTTACGAGATCGGAGACCCGGCCGCCTATCTGCTGCCTGATGTCATCTGCGACTTCACGGGGGTTACGATCGATTCCGCGGGTCCCGACAGGGTGCGCGTTGCGGGAGCCCGCGGGCGGGCGCCCACGGACCGATACAAGGTGTCTGCGACTTACCGGGATGGCTATCGTACCGCGGGCACCATGATCATCATTGGCATTGACGCGGCGGCCAAGGCACGCCGTACGGGCGAGGCCATTCTCGCTCGCGTGCGAGAGTTGCTGCGGCGGACGGGGCTGGCGGATTTTCGTGAAACATTGATTGAGGTGATTGGTGCGGAAACGATGTATCCACCTCATGTCCGCCGTTCAACGTCCCGGGAAGTCATGATGCGGGTCGCCGTGGTTCACGATCGCCCGCAGGCGCTCGAGATCTTCGGACGCGAGATAGCCGCGTCCGGGACCTCGTGGTCACCGGGAACCACGATGCCGGCTGGTCCGCGGCCCAGGCCGTCTCCCTATATCAGACAGTTCAACTGCTTGATACCCAAGTCGAGCGTCGAGCCGGTCGTCAGGATGGGGGGCCAAGAGTATCGAGTGGCCACCGCGGAATGCGGCAGCAGCGTCGTACCTGAGCGCGGCAGTGATCCCGTTTCCACCGAGCAGATTCCAGCGGGCCAGCTCGTGCCTCTTGTGAAGATCGCGTGTGCACGCAGCGGTGACAAAGGCGACCGATCCAACATCGGAATCATCGCACGGCGACCGGAATACCTGCCGCTGATCCTTGCGCAGGTGACACCTGCGGTGGTCGCGGAGTACTTTTCACATCTCGCCACGGGTCCGGTGCGGCGCTACCTTCTCCCGGGTGTGTACGCCTGCAACTTCACCATCGACGGAGCGTTGGCCGGTGGCGGGACAACCTCACTGCGAATGGACCCCCTGGGCAAGGGCATGGCGCAGATGCTGCTGGATCTCGAAGTGAGTGTGCCGCCGGAGTTGCTGATCTGAAGCATCTCTTGCCGTCGATTCAGATGCCCGGCCGCGACGCGTTTCCGCATCAGAGCTGTAGTGCCGCAGTCAATCGTCTGATCAGCTGTTGCTGGGGGATGCTCTCGGGGATGGCGTCAAGGACCCTCTGACCCGAGTCGAGCACGTAGACGACGGCGGTGTGGTCCATCAGGTAATTTCCTGCGGTCGCCGATGGTGTGCGCACCGCCCGCACGCGAAATTCACCCAGTATCCTGGTCACGGACGAGGGGGCGCTGATGGAGTGTATGTGTGGGTCGAAGAACGCCACGTATTGCCTCAGCTGCTCGGCAGAGTCCCGATCGGGATCCACGGTGACAAATACAACCAGGACGTGGTCGGCCTTCGGTCCCAGGGCGACCAATGCGTTGTGCATCGCAAGAAGAGTGGTCGGGCAGACATCAGGACAAGATCGGTAGCCAAATACGACGGCGATTCGCTGGATATCCCTGGGATCCTGCACAGGGGAGTCAAGCAGGTTGATCAATGGCGCCGCCACTAGTTCTCCCCGATTCAGCGTTGCGCGATCCGCTTCCGAGGTACGCAGCATGATGGCGATGATCGCGCCAATTAGAATGCCGACTGGGATGGCGGTGTAGTGCCACCAACGATTTCGGTTCTCTTTCATCGGTGAGATTAGTGTCTCGAGTGTTCCGCGGCGATCCTAGCGCAAATTCTGATCGATAGAAGTGTTTGCGCTGTGGCTGGCGTCGAGACGTACCTGTGATGGGTCACTTAGCCATTCCGCGCAAGTTGGTTCGGAGTTTGACCGCTAATGTCTTAGGGTCGAGGGTTGTCTATCCGGGAGAAGGTTGCCATGGACATCCAAGCAGCGGTATGTGGCAAAGACGGTCACTTCAACATTGAGCGCGTGCAACTCAGTGAGCCGGGACCTGATGAGGTCGTCGTCAAGATCGTGGCATCCGGCATGTGTCATACCGACCTTGCGGTTCGCGATCAGCACATTCCTTTGCCGTTGCCCGCCGTGCTCGGCCACGAAGGGGCGGGCGTGGTTACCCAGGTGGGCAGCGCCGTCGACAAGGTTCGCCCGGGCGATCATGTCGTCCTGAGTTTCGGGTCGTGCGGCACCTGTGCAAACTGCAGGGCAGGGCGACCTGCCTACTGCGCACAGTTCCTGGCGTTCAACGTTGGGACGAGGCGGCCGGATGGTACGTGCACCCACCAGCAAGATGGCCAGGCGATCACCGGTTGTTTCTTCTATCAGTCGTCCTTTGCCACCCACGCGCTCACGCATGTGCGCAATGTGGTGAAAGTGGACAACAGTCTTCCGCTGGAGGTCCTGGCTCCCCTGGGCTGCGGCATTCAGACCGGCGCCGGAAGCGTGCTGAACGTACTGCAGCCGCGCGCGGGCTCTTCTATTGCGATATTCGGCGCCGGCGCGGTGGGCTTGTCGGCGGTCATGGCAGCGGCCGTAGCAGGCTGTGCGCCCATCATCGTGATTGACGTCCGTGATGCGCGA
>JAFEGC010000304.1 GCA_018240265.1 Pseudomonadota bacterium
AAGAAGCTCCTTGCGATTGTGGAAGAACCAGTAAAAGCCACCGCGGGTGGCGCGGAGCTTGCGCGCCAGCTTGCCGATCTCGACGCCGCCGATCCCTTCCTGAATCAGCGCAGTCTTCGCAGCTTTGAGCCATGCCTCGCGTCCGAGCGGAGACTCGCGCTTTCCACGCTTCGCGGTGGAGCTTCGCTTCTCGGCGGTGTCCCTTTTTGGTGCGACCTGAGCCATTCAGGAGGCAACGATACTTGAAGTGCTCGGTCGGCCGCCAGCCGATGCGGCCGCCGCAGCCCGCCCGGGATAACCGACGACCGTGGCGCAGGCGCGACATCGAATATTTTAACCTGTACTGCGTCTTTTATATCGGTCGCCGCGCACAGCGGCGATCCTCAGTCAGTTTGGAGGGAGTGCTCGTGTCGGAGAAGGCTCGCTGCAAGATCTCGCGCCTTGCCGTCTTGGCCGTGTCAGCGTGTTTCCCCCCTTCGGACTAGCAGCTGCGGACGCCCTGCAGCGTGGTAGCCCTGCCGCCGAGTCACTCCATGATGAAGACGTTCAGCTTGTTGCCGTCCAGATCGCGAAAGTAGCCCGCATAGAACCCTTCGCCGCGTGGTCCGGGCGCACCTTCATCCTTACCGCCCAGCGACAAGGCCAGTCGATGGATGCGATCTACCTGCGCCTTGTCCTTCGCCTCGAAGGCCACCATCACCCCGTTGCCGACGGTGGCGGGTTTGCCATCGAAGGGCTTGGTGATCCCAAGACCCGCTCCACCGCCCGGCTTGCCCCAGGCGATGAAGGTGTCGTTCTCCATCATTCGACCCACGCCGAGATCCTTCGCGATCGCATCGTAAAAGCCCGCCGCCCGCTTGAGATCATGGGTGCCGAGAGTGACGTATCCGATCATGAGCGCTCTCCTTGTACGAAGGGGCAGCCATTATGATCAAGACACGTCCAATATGTCGATGACATCGACGCCGAGCTCGGCGCCGTCCATCGCGCACCGGTATCACCCGGCGATACCGGCGCACCTCGTGTCATGCCCGTTTAATCTCCCATTCCTTGACCAGTGCGTAGAGCGCTGGAATGACGGCCAGGGTCAGGACAGTCGCTGACACCATCCCGCCGATCATCGGCGCCGCGATTCGTCGCATGACTTCCGACCCGGTGCCGCTGCCCCACATGATTGGCAGCAGTCCCGCCATGATGGCGACGACGGTCATGATCTTCGGCCGCACCCGCATGACGGCTCCTTCGACGATCGCTCGATGCACATCCGCCGATGCCGGTCCTCGTCCGGCCTGCTCACATTCTTGCAGCCGCTCGCGCCAGGCACGGTCGAGGAACAACAACATCACGACGCCGGTCTCCGCAGCAACACCGATGAGAGCCATGAACCCGACGGCTACCGCCACGCTCATGTTGTAATGAAGCGCATACATGAGCCAGATTCCACCCACCGCGGCGAACGGCACCGACGCCATGACGATGAGCGTCTCGGTCAGACGCCGAAAGTTCAGATAGAGCAGCACGAAGATGATCAGTATCGTTATTGGCACCACGACCTTCAACCGTTGGATCGCGTGTTGCATGTACTCGAATTGTCCACTCCACGTCGCGTAATAGCCCGGCGGGAACCGGACACCGCCCGCAACCGCCTGCTGCGCCTCAGTGACGTATCCGCCGATGTCACGGCCGTGGACATCGACGAAAACATAGGTCGACAGCAGCGCATTCTCGGTTCGGATACTCGACGGCCCCTGCACGACCGAGAGCGTTGCCAGTTGGCCGATCGGCACCATCGCACCGCTCTTGACCGGCACCAACACGTTGCGGCCAATGGCGTCCGGACTGTCCCGCAACTCGCGCGGGTAGCGCACGTTGACGTCGAATCGCGCGCGCCCTTCGACGGTGGTTGTCACAGCTGCGCCACCCAATGCGGCTGATACGACGTCGTGGACATCGTCCACGGTGAGCCCGTAGCGGCCAAGATCCTCGAATCTTGGGGTAATTTCCAGGTAATAACCGCCGGTCAGACGCTCCGCGTAGACGCTGGTCGTACCCGGCACCCTGCGAAGCGTTGCCTCGATTTCTTTCGCGACGCGGTCGAGTTCCTCGAAGTTGTTGCCGAAGACCTTGACCCCAACAGGCGTGCGGATGCCGGTGGCCAACATGTCGAGGCGCGCCTTGATCGGCATTGTCCATGCGTTGCTGATCCCTGGCAGCCGCACCGCCTGATCCATCTCGGCGATGAGTCGATCCAGCGTGTATCCGAGGCGCCATTCGGATTCTGGCTTGAGCCGGATCACTGTCTCCGACATCTCGAGCGGCGCGGGATCGGTCGCGGTATTGGCACGCCCCGCCTTGCCGAAGACCGTATCGACCTCCGGGAAGCTCTTCAGGATACGATCCTGAATTTGCAGTATGCGCGCTGCGCGCGTCACGGACATGCCCGGCAAGCCGGACGGCATGAATAGCAGCGTACCCTCGTTGAGCGTCGGCATGAACTCCGTGCCGAGGCGCTGCATCGGCAGCAGCGTCGCGACCAGGATGCCGGCGGCAGTGAGTACTGTGACCCATCGCCACCGAAGCACGGCGGAAATCAATGGCCGGTACATCGCCACCAGTCCGCGCACCAATGGGTTCGAGAATTCAGGTGGGATGCGGCCGCGAATGAGCGCGACCATGAGCGCCGGAACGAGCGTCACCGACAACAGTGCGGCACCGCCCATTGCGAACGTCTTGGTCCATGCGAGCGGCTTGAACATGCGTCCTTCCTGGGCTTCGAGTGCGAAAACCGGAAGGAATGAGGCGGTAATGACCAGCAGGCTGAAGAACAGCGCCGGACCGACCTCACGGCACGCAGCACCGATCGCCTCGACGCGTGATCCACCCGGCGGCAGTCGTTCGAGGTGCTTGTGGGCCGACTCGATCATGACAATCGCGGCATCGACCATCGCACCGATTGCGATCGCAATGCCCCCGAGGCTCATGATGTTCGAGTTGACACCCACGACCCGCATCGCGAGAAACGCGATCAGCACACCGACCGGCAACATTACGACCGCCACGACGGCGCTGCGTGCATGCAATAGAAAGACGGCGCAGACGATTGCAACGATCAGGCTCTCCTCGAGCAGCGTGTGCCAGAGGTTGCGAACTGCGCTGAGGATCAGTTCCGATCGGTCGTAAAGGGTCTGCACGGATACGTCTGGCGGCAGACCGCTGCGGATCTCCTTGAGCTTTGCCTTGATGGTATCGATGACTGTCAATGCGTTCTGGCCGTAGCGCGCCATTGCGATGCCGGCGACGATCTCGCCCTCGCCATCGAGTTCGGCGACACCGCGCCGTTCGTCCGGCATCAACTCGACGCGGGCCACATCGGAGATCCGCACCGGCGTGCCGTTGTCGCTGGCGACGACGATGCGATCGAGGTCGTGGCTGCCGGTCAGATAGCCGCGGCCGCGGATCATGTATTCGGTCTCGGCGATCTCGATCGATCGCCCGCCGGAATCATGATTGCTGCTGCGAATCGCATCGATGACCTGGCGCAACGGCATGTTGAAGGCTTGCAGACGCT
>JAFEGC010000305.1 GCA_018240265.1 Pseudomonadota bacterium
TCGACGAACCAGAACCCCGCGTTGTGGCGCGTCACCAGGTGCTCCGGCCCCGGATTACCGAGCCCGGTGATGATGCGCAAAGGCAGACCGCTGCTGTTCATGAGGCTTTCCTCAAAGCAGGAAGGGCCGTCCCCAGGGACGGCCCTCCGGCATTCCCGCGAACCGCGGGCTTACTTCTTGGCGTCCTTCTTGGCGGGTTCTTTCTTGGCCTCTTCCTTCTTGGCAGGCTCTGCCTTCTTGGCCGCGTCCGCCGCAGCCGCAGCCGGTGCCGCCGCTCCCTCGGCCGGCGCCGCTGCGCCCTCGGCTGCAGCCACCGTGGGCTCCGGCTCCTCGGCACGCGGGCTGTGGATGGCCACCACCACCGCATCGCCCTTGAGCAGATCCAACAGCTGCACCGTCGCCGGTACGTTGAGCTGCGACAGGTGGATGCTTTCGTTCAGGTTCAAGCCCGAGATGTCGACCTCGATGAACTCCGGCAGATCGCGCGGCAGGCAGCTCACCTCGACCTCGCTGCGCATGTGCGAAACCATGCCGCCCTGGGTCTTCACGCCCGGCGCCACCGTCTCGCCCTTGAAGTGCAACGGGATGTTGATGCGGATCTTCTCGTTCTCCTCCACGCGCTGGAAGTCGATGTGCAGCACTGCGTTCTTGAACGGATGACGCTGCACGTCCTTGAGAATGGCCGCCTGTTTCTCCTCGCCCACCTTCAGGTTGATGATGGTCGAGTAGAAGCGCTCGTTCTCCAGCATCAGCACCACCTTCTGGTGGTCGAGCGTGAGCGCGCGCGCATCCAGATGACCGCCGTACAAAATCGCCGGAACTTTGCCCGCGTGACGCAGGCGGCGGCTCGCACCTTTGCCGTGCTTCTCGCGGAACTCGGCGACGAGTTCAAAAGAAGTTTTCATTGACATCTCCAGTTTCGATCACAAACCTTGGAACTTGCGCGCATCGCGACCAATGCCGCGCCGTCCCACCTGCTCCAACAAACCTTGCCCTTGACGACCTCAATCCACGTACAGCGAGCTGACGGACTCTTCGTCGCTGATGCGGCGCATGGTCTCCGCCAGCAGGCCGGCGACGCTCAGCTGGCGGATGCGGCTGGAGGCGCGCGCAGCCTCCGACAGCATGATGGTGTCGGTCACCACCAGCTCATCCAGCACCGAGGCGTTGATGCGCTCGATGGCCTTGCCCGAAAGCACCGGGTGGGTGATGTAGGCCACCACCTTCACCGCGCCCTCGTCCTTCAGCGCCTGCGCCGCCTGGCACAGCGTGCCGGCGGTATCGACCATGTCGTCGATGAGCACGCAGACCTTGCCGCGCACCTCGCCAATGATGTTCATTACCTTGGACTCGTTGGCGCGCGGCCGGCGCTTGTCGATGATGGCGAGGTCCGCATCGTCGAGGCGCTTGGCCAGCGCCCGGGCGCGCACCACGCCGCCGACGTCGGGCGAGACCACGATCATGTTCTGGTACTTCTGCTTCCACGCATCGCCGAGCAGCACCGGCGAGGCATAAACGTTGTCCACCGGGATGTCGAAGAAGCCCTGGATCTGGTCCGCGTGCAAGTCGATCGTCAACAGGCGGTCCACGCCGGCGCTGGCGATCATGTTGGCCACGAGCTTCGCGGTGATGGCCACGCGCGTCGCGCGCGGCCGGCGATCCTGGCGCGCATAGCCGAAGTACGGCACCACCGCCGTGATGCGCGCCGCCGAAGCGCGCCGGCAGGCATCGGTCATCACCAGCAGCTCCATCAGGTTGTCATTCGCCGGCGGACTGGTGGGCTGCACCAGGAACACGTCGCGCCCGCGCACGTTCTCCATCAGCTCGGCGCTGACCTCGCCATCCGAGAACCGTCCGACGTGGGCGCGCCCGAGCGGCACACGCAGATGCCGCGTGATCTCCTGCGCCAGTGCCGGGTTCGCGTTGCCAGAGAACACCGCCATGGAGGAGCGATCGAAATCGTTACCGCGAGACATGCTAATGGCCTTACATCAGTTCGAATCGGCTGGGCGGGCGAGGCCGGCAGCACCAAGCCGCGCATTATAACGTGGGTGTCGATCAAGCGTGGCGGAGATCAAGGATCGGTGTGCCATGTAGAGCCTTCAAGCAGCATAAGCCTTCTAGCCATCTTAAAATATAAAGTTAAATCAACGTGTTACGGCGGCGCCGATGGTCGAAGCTTCGAATTGGCCGCCTCGCTTGAAACCCCGACCATTCCCCTGCGATCGCCGATTTACAGGATCGGGGCCATCATGGCCACTGCGTTTTGAACCAGGCGCCTGCGAAACGGCGACGCACGAACCGTGTCAATGCAGACCGGCTGCGAGGCTGCAATATAACCGAGCTGCCGCCGGCGAATCCCGATGGTGACGTCGCGGTCGGCAATGAGCAGGTTGTTCTCATAATTCAGTTCCAGGCTGCGACGGTCCATATTGGCCGACCCGACCAGCGCGAGCTCGCCGTCGATGGTCATCGACTTGGTGTGCAGCAAGCCCAGCGGGTATTCGTATGTCGCCACTCCGCCGGCAAGCAGGTCTGCGTAGGTGCTACGGCAGGCGCTGCCGACTAGCCATGAATTGTTGCGTGCCGGGAATACGATTGTGGTCTTGACCCCGCGCCGCGGCGCGGCGCACAACGCACGCAGTAATGCCTCGTCCGGCGCGAAGTAAGGCGTGGTGACGAGCAACTCCTCCCGGGCGGTGTAGATGGCCGCGACAAACATGTCGGACATCGCATTGCCGTGGATGCTCGGGCCGGTCCCAAACATCAACGCCACCGTGCCTGGCATGACGCACTGAACACCCGAGGCCGAAGGCAGGGCTTCCAGCTTTTCGCCGGTCTCGGCGATCCAGGCGGCGAGAAACAGGTACTGCGCCTGCCGCACGACGGGTCCTTCACAGCGCAGCAAGATATCCACCCAGGGTGCGAACCTGGCCTGCGCGAGAAACTGCGCATCGGCGCAGTTCTGGCTGCCGCAGTAGGCGATGTGGTTGTCGATCACCACGATTTTACGGTGGTTGCGCAGATCCGGGCGGCCCACCGCAAGATTTCCGAGCCGCGGGATGTCGTCCAGCGCCGCCACGGTGTACGCGCCGGCATCTCGTAGCTGCGGCCAGCGCGGCGAATGGATGAAATCGCGCGAACCCAACGCATCTACCAACACCCGGCAGTGCACGCCGCGGCGCGCGGCGGCACACACCGCATCGGCGACCCTGCCGCCATTGCGATCATCCAGCCAGATATAGAAGTTGATATGCACCTGCGCTCGCGCCCGCTCGATGTCGTCCACCAGCGCATCGATGGCGATGTCCGAATCACGCATCGGCACGTTGACCGACGCGTCGGGGTCGCCCAGCAGGACAATACGGTTGCCCGCCACCGGACCGAAGCCATTGATGGAACGTGCCAACCGGAACAGGC
The DNA here is from genome assembly GCA_018240265.1 of Pseudomonadota bacterium. GTDB lineage: Bacteria > Pseudomonadota > Gammaproteobacteria > Steroidobacterales > Steroidobacteraceae > TMP-86. The sequence goes on from JAFEGC010000305.1 coordinate 3,421, forward strand.
TGGCGGCGCGCGGATCGACATCTGCCGGCGCGCAGGTCGCATCGTCGGGCAGCGGCATTCGCGCCTTGATCTCATTCAGGCGCGCGATCCGCTCGCGGCCAATACTGGTTTCGCCGAGGAGCAAATAGGCAATCACACCCACC
>JAFEGC010000306.1 GCA_018240265.1 Pseudomonadota bacterium
CGCAAACGCGCTCGCGTCTGATCTGCTGTTGACCAGCAAGCGGCTGAGCCTGCGCAAAGCCTACGCCGACGGCGGCTTCTTCACCGCCGCCGGCAGCTTCGACCTGGGCGCGGCGGACCCGATCACACTGGATGCGGACCTGGACTGGACGCTGGCCTTCGCCGGCCGTCCGCCCTGGCGCGGCCATGCCCGCGCCGCGGGCGACCTGGAGGATCTGCGGGTCAGCGCCGAACAGCAAAGCCCCTTCCGCGCGCACGTGGAAGGCCATGCGCTGGAGCTCACGCGCGAGGCTCATTGGCAGACGCGGCTGACCAGCCCGTCCATCGACTTCACCGCGCTGCACCCTTCCGCGCGCATCGCCGTCGCCGACATCGATCTGGACGTGCGCGGCGATCTTTCCGGCATGCAGGCCTCGGGCACACTGCGGCCCACCACGCTCCCCACCGGCCCGCTGCGCATCAGCGCCCGCGGACCCTATCCCACGCGCCACGTGCAGCTCGATGTGCTGCGGGTGGAGGCGTCCGGGGGCGTGCGAATGGACGCAACCTTGAACCTGGACGTCACCGACGACGGTCCGGCGCTGGATCTCGCCGGCACGGCGCAGAACTTCCGCTGGCCCATCCAGGGCGAGGCGGTGATGCACGCTTCAGCCGCCCGCTTCACCCTGGCGGGCGCGCGGCTTCCCTATCGCTTCACGGCGCGCGGCCCGGCCAGCGTGCCGCAGCTGCCGCCCTTCGACGTGGATGCCGCGGGTTTACTGTATGCCGATCACCTGGATCTGGAACAGGGGACCGCCGGTTGGATCGGCGGACAGGTGCGCGCCACCGGCAAGCTCGCCTGGACCGGGGCGCAGCCCTGGAGTTTCGCCGTCCAGGCCGAAAGGCTCGATCCGGGCAGGCTCACCACCGGCTGGCCCGGCCGCGTTGGACTTGCCGCACAGGTCGAGGGCCGGGGGTTGAGCGCCGCCGCCGACATCGATCTGCAATTGAAATCGGCGCAGGGTGCGCTGCGCGGCGAACCCTTGAGCGCCGCCGGCCGCATACGGCGCCACGGCGACACGCTGAGCTTCGACCACGTGGTCGCGCGCCTCGCCGATGCCCGCGCGCAGATCGATGGCACCTACGGCAACTCGCGCGACATCCGCCTCGACCTCGATGCACCGCACTTGGGGCGCGTGGTACCGGAGCTGGAAGGCGGCCTCACGATCAAGGGCCGCATCGTCGGCCCAAAGGGCACCGCACGGCTAAATGGCACGATCGCGGGTCATGACCTGAAATTCTCACTGCTGGCGGCCGAGACCGTGCGCGCCGGCATCGACATCGACCTGTCGGACAAGCGCGATTCACACCTGGACGTGAAGGCACGCGGGGTCAGCTTCTATCAGCGGAGCCTGGGGACCGTGAGCGCCGGGCTCGAAGGCCGCGCCTCGAATCATCGCTTCACCCTCGATTCCGCCGGCGGCTTGATCGACGTGCATGGCGCGATCAGCGGTTCCTACGACCCGAAGGGATGGCGGGGCACGATCGACGGGCTGACGCTGCGCAATGCTGACATCGTCGGTGTGCGTCTGGAAGCGCCGGTCGCGGTGAGCGCCTCGGCGGATGCCGCCCAGCTCGCGCCGCTGTGCCTGGTGGGGGCGGATGAGCGAGTATGCGCACACGGCAGCTGGGTACGCAACGGCGCCTTCGACCTGCAATCGCAGGGCACGGGCATTCCGCTGCGCGCAGTGGGCGCGAATTTTCCCACCAAGCCCGACTATCACGGCCTGCTGGGCTTCGACATCCAGGCCCATGGCACCTCGCTCCGCGACGTCACCGGGCACCTGTCCGCGAACCTGGCCGAGGGCAGGCTCCGCTACAAGCTGCCCAGCGGCCGCGACGGCGAACTGCTGCTGGGCAACGGCCGTGCCGAGATCATCGCCTCGCCCGCGCAGGTCACCGCGCAAGTGCACGTCGCCGCCACCGAGCAGAGTTTCCTGGAGGTGAAACTGGCCGGCACGCGCAATGCCGAGCAGAGCCCGTGGCAAACCCTGATCAGCGGCGAGATCCATACCCAGGCGCACGAACTGGGGTTTCTGCCGCTGATGGTGGATCAGATCGACCGGTCCGTGGGCGAGATGAACGCCGACTTCAACGTCAGCGGCACCCTGGGTGAGCCGAAGCTCGACGGCTCGATCCAGCTGCACAAGGGTGAGCTGGATTTCTACCAGGTGAACCTGCTGATGCGCGCCATCGAGGCGCGTATCGACATCGCCGGCACGAGTCTGCGACTCGCCGGCAGCGCGCAGATCGGCGCGGGCACCGCCACCGTGAACGGCGAGATGGCCTGGCGCGACCGCAAGCCCGAGGGCGAGATCAAGCTCGCCGGCGAGAAACTCACGCTGGTGAACGTGCCCGAGCTGCGCGCCGATGCCTCGCCCGACCTCACCTTCAAGGTGGACGGCCGCCGCATCGACGTGGGCGGCACAGTCACCATTCCTTATGCGCGCATCAAGCCGGCGGACCTGACCGGAGCGCAGCTCGCCTCCGGCGATGAAATCATCCTGGGCGAACGAAGCAGCTCGGACGATCTGCGACTACAGGTCTACACCGACGTCACGCTGGTGCTGGGCTCGGATGTGACCGTGGACACCTACGGTCTCACCGGGCGGCTTACCGGCAGCGTCTCGGCCAGCAGCGATCCCAGCGGCTCGGCCCACGGCTCGGGCGAGCTGCAGATCGCGGATGGCAAGTATTCGGCCTATGGCCGGCTGCTCGACATCCAGCGCGGCAGGCTCATTTTCAACGGCGGCCTGGTGAGCGATCCGGCCGTGGATCTGCGGGCGGTCAAGGTATTCCCCGATGTGACCGCAGGCGTGAACGTGCGCGGCAAGCTGCGTAATCCGCAGCTAAGTTTCTTCTCCGACCCCTCGCTGCCGCAATCCCAGATCGTTTCGGTGCTGGTGGCTGGTGGCACCATCGAATCGCTGCAGAAAGGCGGCACGCAGCAGGTGGGGCAGGCGCGCAATGAGTTGCTGGCTCAGGGAGGAGCCATCGTGGCGCAGCAACTGGGTGCGCGTCTGGGCGTGGAGGACGTGGGCCTGGAATCCGACGCCCTAAACCAGACTTCCCTGGTGCTGGGCAAATTCCTGAACCCACGGTTATATGTCAGCTACGGCATCAGCCTGTCGGAGGCGCTGAACACGGTGAAGCTGCGCTACACCCTGAGCGATCACTGGACCATCAAGACCGAGGCCGGCGAGAACCGCAGCACGGACCTGGTGTTCACCATCGAGCGATAGGCTCGGTCATCCGCGCGCCCGCTCGGTCAACCTTCCCGCGACGGCGCCGTTGTAGGACTCATGCTTCCCGAAATTGCAGCCCTTCGTTTCGGCCTGGGTGCCCGGCCCGGCGAACTGGACGATGTTTCCCGGGAGCCGCGCGCCTGGCTGCGAGCCCAGATATCAGGGCCGGTAGCCCTGGAGTCCGCCGTAACGCTGGCGCCCTCCGCGCAGATTCTCGCGGCCTTTCTCACGGCACGCGCGCGCCGCCAACAGCTGAATAA
>JAFEGC010000307.1 GCA_018240265.1 Pseudomonadota bacterium
ATGCTGGTAGTTACCTGGTCCGCAACATCGAGCAGTACCAGGACTACACCAATTACTCCCGCGGATTCTTTGCCGACTACTACCAATGCTACGGACCGTCGGTCACCGGCACCGCGAAGTGCTTTTCGCCCAGCGCGACCTGGAATGACAAGGAGCGTTCGACCCATCAGAGTCACGAACTGCGGCTCACCACGCCTGATGATAGTCGGTTGCGTGCAGTGGGCGGCGTGTATTGGGAGGACTTCAAGGTCTTCGAAGAAGCCAACTGGGGCTACCGGACGATGCCAGCCTGTACCGCCACGAACAATGTTGGCTGTCTGTCGAACATCATCCCGGCGCCGGGGTCCACCGTGCAGAACCCGAACGTGCGCAACTCGAACGTCTCCTATCTGATCGACGCGCTGCGTGGCTACCGGCAGTACGCGTTCTATCTGTCGAGTGACTTCGACATCATCCCGAAGGTGCTCACCGTGACCGCGGGTACACGCTACTATCACTTCGACAACATCGAGAAAGGCGCTTTTGGCGGCGGCTTCGGCTGCTTCCAGGCCGGACCGGCGCCGTGCTCGGCGGGCGGAGCCAGCATCGATGCCGAGCACCTCGAGCAGAAATACTCGGGTTTCAAGAGCCGTGCGAACCTGACCTGGCACATCACCGCGGATGCCATGGCCTATTACACGTGGTCGCAGGGCTATCGCCCGGGTGGCTTCAACCGCACCCAGAACGGACCGTTCATCGCGGACCTCAACGGCGTCAACCAGTACTCGACGCCAAAGGGATACGCGCCTGATCAGCTGGTCAACAACGAGATCGGGTGGAAGACCATGTGGCTTGGTCATCGCATCCTGTTCAACGGGGCGTTCTACAAGGAGAAGTGGACCAACGTCCAGTTCCCGGTATTCAACCCGGCGTTCACCGGCAGTCAGGCCTTCGTCACCAACGGACCTGATTACGAGGTCAAGGGTCTGGAAGTGCAATTCGTCGCCCGCCTGACAGCCGGTCTGTCGGTCCAGGGCGGCGCTTCATGGAACAGCTCGAAGCAGACGAATGCTCCAATGCTGATCGCGAACAACCCGGCGAGCGTGAATAATGGTCACCCCGTCTACCAAGTTGTCAACGGCATCGCGGTGCCAATCCCGAATGTGTACGGACAGCCCGGAAGCCCGCTTGCGATGTCACCGCCGTTCCAGTGGAACACGCGCTTGCGCTACGACTGGCGACTTGCGGACTATGAGCTCTATGCCCAGGCCGGCGCCGTCGTCACCGCGCACTCGTTCAACGTCGTCGGCGATGCACCGTCAATCGCACCGTCCGTCAGCGCGACGCAGACGTTTGATCAGCCGGGGTATACGACCTACGACTGCGCTTTCGGTATCAATCACGACAACTGGACAGTCCAGATCTTTGGCCAAAACATCACCGATACCCGGGGCAAGGCATTCATCAGTTCTTCGCAGGCAATCGAGACCCAGACCGTAATCCGTCCGCGGGTGCTCGGTATCAGGTTCGGAATGAAATTCGGGGCGCAGTGAGGCGGGTTCCTGCGGCAGTCTAGGTCGCGGGCGGCGCCCCGCCGGTTCATCGCGGCTTACTCACATCCGCATCCGTTTACCTTCGGGATCGAATGGTGGCGCGGACAGGATCGTCGCTGGGCGCTGCGCTCCGAGAACCTCGATCCGGAATGCGCCCGGACGCTCGTCGGTAGCGAGTGTTGTCGGCACGTAGCCCTGCGCCAGGGAGCGATCGACGAAATGACCATAGCCGCCGGAGGTCGCCCAGCCGATGACTTTGCCGTCGTGCCATATGGGCTCATCGCCCAGCACATCGGCATCGAGTGCATCGAGTGCGAAACTCACGCGCCGCAGCTTGCCGCCGCCTTGACTCTCCGCGAGTGCCGCGGCGCGGCCGATGAAATCGGGCTTAGAGAAATCCACGAAACGATCAAGGCCCGCTTCGAAGGCGCCATAGATCGGACGCAACTCACGGTACCAGGTCGGGAAGCTCTTCTCGAGCCGCAGGCTTAGCAGTGCGCGCATGCCGAAGTGCACCAGCCCCAGCTCCCGGCCGCAGATGCAGATCTGCTCATACAGGCGCCGCTGGTATTCCGGAGCGACCCAGATCTCATAACCGAGATCGCCGGTGTAGGTGACGCGGTTGATCAGCGCCGGACAATTGGCGATGTCCATCGCGCGATGGTCCATGAACCGCAGCGCACTGGCCGAGACGTCCTCGTCGGTGAGCCGCGCGAGCAGTTCGCGCGAGCGTGGCCCTGCGATCGAAAGCCCGATGAGCCCTAGATCGAGGCGGCGCACCTTCACTGAGCCATCCGCCGGCAGCTGCGCTTCGAACCAGCGCATGTGGTAGATCTGCGCCTGCGAGGAACCCCACATGAGGAAGCGGTCGGGTCCGACGCGAGCAATGGTGAAATCGCCGATCAGCTTGCCTGCGGGATTGAGCATCGGCGTCAGAACGATCCGTCCGGGATTCGGCATGCGGTTCGTCATCAGCCGCGATAGGAACGCCTCGGCTCCGGCGCCCGCAAACTCGTACTTGGCAAAGTTCGCGATCTCGGTGACCCCGACGGCGCTGCGTACGCCGAGGCACTCCGCCTTGACGTGCGGGAAATCATTCGAGCGGCGGAAGGATACGATGTCCTTTGGCTCGACGCCGGGAGGTGCGAACCACAGGGGCGTCTCCAGCCCCCAGCTGTCGCCCATGACCGCGCCCCGAGCCAGCATGAGGTCGTAGAGCGGGGTCGTCTGCTGCGGCCGCGCGGCCGACAATTCCTCGTTCGGGAAGCGGATGGAGAAGCGGCGAGAGTAATTTTCGCGGACTTTCGCATTCGTGTAGCTGCGGGTTGCCCACTCACCGTAACGTGCGACGTCCATCGCCCAAACATCGAATCCTGGGTCCCCGCTCACCATCCACTGTGACAGTGCCAGACCCACGCCACCGCCCTGGCTGAATCCGGCCATGACCGCGCATGCGCACCAGAAGCCGGGCAGTCCCTGTACTGGCCCAACCAGGGGATTTCCGTCCGGTGAGAAGGTGAACGGGCCGTTGATCACGCGCTTGATGCCGGCGCGCGCCATGGCCGGAAAATGCTCGTAGCCGAGCTCAAGGGACGGCGCGATGCGGTCCAGATCGGGGTCGAGCAGCTGCGCGCCGAAGTCCCAGGGCGTGGTGCGCGGGTGCCACGGTTTGCACGCCTGCTCGTAGGTGCCGAGCACCACGCCGTTGCGCTCCTGGCGCATGTAGATTTCGGCCTTGAAGTCGATCGCATGCGGCAACTCATGACCGCGCTCGCGGTTGAACTCGATGACCTCCGGCATGTCGTCGGTCACCAGGTACATGTGCTCCATGGCCAGTACCGGTAGCTCGATGCCGGCCATGCGTCCGACTTCGCGGGCCCACAGGCCACCGGCATTGACGACGTGCTCCGTGTTGATTGTGCCTGCCGTGGTCACGACGTCCCAGGTACCATTCGCGCGGCGCGCGAGCGCCGTGACCCGGGTCTGCAGG
>JAFEGC010000308.1 GCA_018240265.1 Pseudomonadota bacterium
CATGATCGAGGCGCTGCGCCGCAGCGGGCGCCCGCAGGTCGATGTCAGCTTCCCGGAAATCGAGAAATTCGACTCGCTCCCTGCGGCGCGCGCTACCGGCGCCACCGCCTTCGTGTCCATCATGGAAGGCTGCAGCAAGTACTGCAGCTTCTGCGTGGTGCCGTATACGCGCGGCGAGGAAATCAGTCGCGGTTTTGCGCAGGTGCTGGACGAGGTGCGCACGCTGGTCTCACAGGGTGTACGCGAGGTGACACTGCTGGGCCAGAATGTCAATGCCTATGCCGGCGCGCTGGTGGACGGCGGCAGCGCCGACCTTGCGCTGCTGATTCAGGCGGTGGCGCGCATCGATGGGCTGGAGCGCATTCGCTTCACCACCTCGCATCCGCTGGAGTTCAACCACCGGCTGATCGAGGCTTACGCTACCCAACCCAAGCTCGCCAACTTCTTACACCTGCCGGTGCAGAGCGGCTCGGATCGAATCCTCGCCGCGATGAAGCGCGGCCACACGGTGTTGGAGTACAAGCAGAAAATCCGCAAGCTCCGCGACGCGCGGCCCGATATCTGCGTTTCCACCGATATCATCGTGGGTTTTCCGGGCGAGACCGAAGCGGATTTCGAGGCCACGCTGCGACTGGTGCGGGACGTGGGCTTCGACCAGTCCTTCAGCTTCATTTACAGCCGCCGCCCCGGCACGCCGGCCGCCTCGCTTGCGGACGAGGTGCCGTTGGAGCAGAAGCAGCAACGCCTGGCGCGGCTCCAGGCGCAGCTCAATGCCCAGGCGCGCGCCATTTCCGAGCGCATGGTGGGAAGCCTGCAGCGCGTGCTGGTGGAGCGACCCTCGCGGCGCAATGCCGCGCAGCTTGCCGGGCGAACCGAGAACAACCGCTGGGTCAATTTCGACGGCCCGGCCAGCCTCATCAACCGTTTCGCCGAGGTGCGCATCACCGAGGCGATGCCCAATTCGCTGCGCGGGCGTCTCGAAGCCCCGCAATCGCGCTGCGCTTGAACGACGCTTCTACCACACGCGAACTGACGCTGCCGGGCGGGGAGAACGCGCGTCTGATCGAACTGTGCGGGCCGCTGGATGAGCATCTGCGGCTGATAGAATCGCGCCTGAGCGTGGAAATCCGCCGGCGCGGCAACCGCTTCCAGCTGGTGGGCCCGGAGGCCGCCACGGATGCGGCCTTCGCGGTGCTGTCCAATTTGTACGCGCGTTCCGCGCGCGAGCCGGTCGACTCCGAAAGCGTGCATCTGATGTTGTCGGAGCAGGGCATGGGCGGCGCCGAAACCGCGGAGCCGGCGCCTGATGAGATCAAGGTGCGCACCGCGCGCGGCGGGTTGCGCGCCCGCGGCGCGAACCAGGCGCAATACCTGGAGAACATCCGCCGCCATGATCTGACCTTCGGCATCGGTCCCGCCGGCACCGGCAAGACCTATCTCGCCGTGGCCTGCGCGGTGGAGGCGCTGCAGTCCGACCGTGTGCGACGCATCGTGCTGGTGCGCCCGGCGGTGGAGGCGGGCGAACGGCTCGGCTTTCTACCCGGTGATTTGTCGCAGAAGGTGGACCCCTACCTGCGGCCGATGTACGACGCGCTGTACGAAATGCTGGGCTTCGAGCGCGTGGCGAAACTCATCGAGCGCAACGTCATCGAGGTGGCGCCGCTGGCCTTCATGCGCGGACGCTCGCTCAACGATTCCTTCGTGATCCTTGACGAGGCGCAGAACAGCACGAATGAGCAGATGAAGATGTTCCTCACGCGCATTGGCTTCGGCTCCAAGGCGGTGGTCACCGGCGACATCACGCAGATCGACCTGCCGCAGGCGCGCCAGTCGGGCCTGCGCACGGTCATCGATATCCTCGAAGGCGTCTCGGGCATCGCCTTCAGTTTCTTCACCTCACGCGACGTGGTACGCCACCCGCTGGTACAGCGCATCGTGCAGGCCTATGAAGCACGGCAGCCGCAGGAAGATCCACCCGCTCGCAAACCGCCCGGCGAGGGATGAGACCGGGAGGCGCGAAGCCCGGAAGTGTGCAGGCCGGAAGCATGAAGGCGCGCAGCGTGAGGCCGCGAGGCATGAAGTCGAGAAGTATGAAGCTCGCGCCACGTATGGAGTTCCGTTGCGCCGCGCACCGACCGTGGATTCCCTCGGACCGCCAGCTACGCACCTGGGTGCGCGCGGCGCTCGCGCAAGCGCCGCATGGCGCGCTGGCCCGCAAACTCCGGCCGGTGGTGTCGATTCACATCGTCGGCGCGCGCGCGGGGCGCACGCTCAATGCGCGTTATCGCGGCAAGGACCAACCGACCAATGTGCTGTCATTTCCCGGACCCGGCGCGCTGCCCAGCGGTGAGCAACTGCTCGGCGACATCGTCATCTGCGCGCCCGTCATGGCGCGCGAAGCCCGCGAGCAGGGCAAGCCTGCCGCCGCGCACTGGGCGCACATCGTCGTGCACGGCGTGCTGCATCTGCTGGGCCTCGACCACGTGCGGGCGCGCGATGCGCAGGCGATGGAGGCGCTGGAAGTGCGAGTGCTGAAAGAATTGAGGATCGCGGATCCCTACGGGGTGGCATGAACCGGCCGCCCGCAGCGCAATGACTTCAGTGTCCGGGATGATGCGTGTGCCGCGCGCCCCGCAGCACTCGATCGACTCGCCGGCCCAGGATCACATGGACCAGGAGCGCGGCCACCGCAGCAACGCCGACGACCTGGTGGATGATGCTGGTCTTGGCGCGCCAGGCATCACCGGACAGGTAGTACAGGCCGTAGCCCGTCACCGTCAGGACTGCACAGGTGGTGAGCAGCGTGACGCCGCTGGCGCGGTTCAGATGCGCATGCCAGCCCTGGCGCACGTGGACGGGGAACAGTGAGCCCAGGGTCACGAGAAAGGCCATGGCGGTCGCGCCATGTACGCGAAGCCACCAGGGTTCGGACGCAGCGGGCAGGAGCGGATCCGAACCCGCGGCTTTAAGCAGATGATGGGCGATCATCCAGGCCACACCGGACCCCCACAGGCCAAGGCCAATGACATAGATCCAGCGCCGATAGCGGCGGCGCAGGCGCTTCGGCGGATGTACCGGTCGGGGGAGGTGTCTCATGCGGCCGCGCAAGGATCGAGGACGATGGCCTGCGCGTTCTCCAGAGCGAGAACCCGTTCGGCGACGGCGCACGGCGCGAACAGTGCCACCTTGGTCAGCGCGTCCGCGCGCATGCATTCATCTGCCAGCACGCTGACGCTGGTCGGACCTCGATAAGGAGCGCCGGAGGCGGGATCGACGAGATGGGTCGTGCCATCGCCCGATACCGGCGAGAAATAGGCCGCTGAGGTGGCCAGTGCCCGATCCCGCAGCATCAGGCGTCTCGGGTCCGCCCCGAGCCGGACGGGATCGCGCAGCCACACGGTGCGCTCGCCGCCGACGCGCAGGTCCCCGCCCGCGTTGACGATGAAATCGGTGAAACCATGATCCCGCAACCTCTGAACGGCCAGATCGACGGCATAGCCCTTGGCGATGCCGCC
>JAFEGC010000309.1 GCA_018240265.1 Pseudomonadota bacterium
CGCGGCGAAGGTGGCAGCCGGTTTGAACACACCCTGGGTCCAGACGCTGCTGAGGGTGGGAGAGCCGCCATCGCCAGCGCCACCGCCGCCACAGGCCGTCAAGATACCGCAGGATGCCAACAAGGCTGGGAGCACTCCGATGTTTCGCATGACTTTTCTGTTCCTTGAAAGGCCGAGCGGGTTGACCGGGATGGGATGTTGGTACCGATCGGCCGTACCCTCTGGTCACGCTACGCGGCCCCTGCCTCGCTGACAACCAATCCGCGGGGAATCATTCGAAATTGTGAAGCATGCACGCCCCGCGATCAGTCGCCGACGCGAATGACGATCACGTCGATGTCCGCCTTGCGCAACTTCTGGCGCATGCGATTCAGCCCGTCGAGATTGGAAATGGGACCGATGCGGATGCGGTGCCAGGTATCGGTGTCCACTGACACTTTCTGTATCTTGGACTCGATGCCCTGCAGGGCAAGTTGCGCGCGGATCCGGTCGGCATCGGAGAAGTTGCGGTACGAACCGGCCTGCAGCACGTACGTGCCAGGGCGGGTCTCGGGCGCCGCGCGCAAATCGGGTTTGACGTCCTTCTCCTTCTCCGGCACCACCACTTCGAACTTCGGCAGCATGTCGTAGAAATCGTAGGACTTGGGTTGAGGCTCCTCTTCCGCCGGTTCCGTGTCGGCGCTCTTGCGCCGATCGTGCTTGGGACGTGCTTCCGGCGCGGCGGGAGTATCGTGCCGGTGATCTTTGAGATAAATACCGATGGCCACCAGCAGTCCAAGGGCGAGGCCGACACCAAGGCCGGTCCAGCCCGAGAAGCCGTCGTTGCGGCGCTGCCGTGTCTTGTAGTCGCGCGTCACGTGACTTACATGGTCGGCGGCGCGGAAACACCCAACAGGGTCAGGCCGTTGCGGATCACGTGCTGCGTCGCCACTGCCAGCGACAGGCGCGCCCGGCGTAAGGCTTCGTCCGACACGATGAGCTGATGCGCGCTGTAGTTGCTGTGGAAATCGTTGGCGAGGTCGCGCAGATAGTGCACCAGGGTGTGCGGCGCGCGCTGTGCGGCGCAGCTGGCGATGACCTCCGGGAACTGCGCTAGGCGCTTGATCAACTCCAGCTCCTGCGGCTCCTTCAAGGGTTCGAGCTGCGCGGAGGAAGTCGCGGGTTCGAAGCTGAGGCCGCGCTCGGCGAGCTGGCGCATGACGCTGGCGACGCGCGCGTGCGCGTACTGGATGTAGTACACCGGGTTGTCGTTGGAGCGGGACTTGGCCAGCTCCAGGTCGAAGTCCAGGTGCTGGTCGTTGCTGCGCATGACATAGAACAGGCGCGCGGCATCGTTCCCCACTTCCTTGCGCAGTTCGCGCAGGGTGACGAACTCGCCCGAGCGCGTGGACATCTGCGCCTTCTCGCCGCCGCGGTACAGCGTGACGAACTGCACCAGCCGCACCTCGAACTTCTCGGTGGGCCCGCCCAGGGCCGCGAGCCCCGCGCGCAGCCGCGTGATGTAGCCGTGATGATCCGCACCCCAGACGTAGATCAGGTGATCGAAGCCGCGTTCCAGCTTGTTGATGACGTAGGCGATGTCGGAGGCGAAGTAGGTCTTGATGCCGTTCTCACGCACCATGACCCGGTCCTTCTCATCGCCGTAGTCCGTGCTCTTGAACCACAGCGCGCCGTCCTTGACGTAGGCGTGGCCGGAGGCGCGCAGTTTTTCCAGAACCCGGTCTATCGAGCCATCATGGGCAAGGCTGGCTTCCGAGAACCAGCGGTCGAAGCGCACGCCGAATTCGGCCAGGTCCTCGCGGATGTCGTCGAGGACGTCGTTGAGCACCAGTTCGCGTACTTCACCGAAGGAACGCTCGCCAAGCAGCGCGCGGGCACGCACGATCAGCGCGTCGATGAACACGTCCTTGTCTCCGCCCTGCGGCTCATCCGGCGGCAGGCCCGCGAACAGCTCCGCGCTCGGCCTGCGCAGCGAGTCGCCGACGCGGGCGTGGAGTTCGCGCGCGATGGGCGTGATATAGTCGCCGCGATAGGCATTGGCGGGAATGTCGAAGTGCTCGCCGCAGGCCTGCAGGTAGCGCAACCACAAGCTCACCCCCAAAATTTCCATCTGCCGGCCGGCGTCGTTGATGTAGTACTCGCGCGCCACCTCATAGCCCACGGCTTCGAAAATATTGGCGAGCGTCGCCCCATAGGCGGCGTGCCGGCCGTGACCGACATGCAGGGGGCCGGTGGGATTCGCCGACACGAACTCCACCATCAAGCGCCGACCCGCGCCGAGCCGAGAGCGCCCGTAGGCGCCGCCCTGACGCAGGATGTCCACCACCAGTCCCTGATAGGCACCGGGTGCGAGGAAAAAATTGATGAAGCCGGCGCCGGCGATTTCCACCTTCGATACGTAAGGGTCCACCGGCAGCGCCGCCACCAGCGCCTGCGCCAGCCTGCGCGGATTCTGGCGCGCGGGTTTGGCCAGGCGCATGGCGAGATTGGCGGCAAAATCCCCGTGCGCGGGATCGCGCGAGCGCTCCACCTCGATGGGCAGATTGCGAGCTTGCGGTGGCACCAGTTCCGCGGGCAGCGCGTCCAGCGCCGCAACCAGTAATTTTTCGATGCGATGGATCATGGGAGCCGCGCAGTTTAACCGATCAATCGATTTCCGTCGGATCGACGTCGATGCTCCAGCGCAGACCCCGCCGGGTCTTCAGGGCTTGCACCCGCGGCAGCCAGTCGCTCAAGAATCGCTGCAGCGCGGTGCGCGCCGGTGCCTCGATGAGCAGGTGCGCGCGGTGGCGGTCGGCGCGGCGGGCCATCAGCGCCGTGGCCGGCCCCAGCAATTTGACATCTCGCGCCGCGCCGCGTGGGTCCGCGGCCTGCGCGGCCGCGGCGCGCAGAAACTCATCCACCGTCCTGGGATCGCTCGCATCCGCGCGCAGCAGCGCGAGCCGGGAATACGGCGGCCACTGCGCCGCGCGGCGCTCGGCCAGCGCATCGGCGGCGAATCCCTCGTATCCCGATTCGATCAACCGCACCAGCAGCGAGTGCTCAGGGTATTGGGTCTGGATCAGCACCTCGCCGGGGCGCGCCGCCCGCCCCGCGCGCCCCGCCACCTGGGTGATCATCTGCGCCAGGCGCTCGGTGGCGCGGTAATCGGTGGCGAACAGTCCCTGGTCGGCGTCCAGGATCACCACCAGGCTCACCTCCGGAAAGTGGTGGCCCTTGGTCAGCATCTGCGTGCCCACCAGGATTTTCGCCTCCCCGCTGTGTACCCGGTCGAGCACGCGGGTGAGCGTACCGCGGCTGCTCACCGCGTCGCGGTCGAGGCGAGCGAGCGGCGCCTGCGGAAACAATCGCTGCAGCGTTTCCTCGACGCGTTCCGTGCCCTGGCCCACGGCGGTGAGCGGTTGGTGGCAGGCGCCGCAAGCGGCGGGTATCGACTGTTCCGCGCCGCAGTGATGGCAGCGCAGGCGCTGCGCGCGGCGATGCAGGGTCATGCGCGCATCGCAGTGGGCGC